>JAQUIZ010000109.1 GCA_028683355.1 Fermentimonas sp. | reverse complement strand
AAAGAATATCCGCACCCATAGGCGGGTTTAACTTAGCTAACGAGAGAGTCAGTTCACGAATAGAGGGGAACTCCTTCAGTACACGCTTAGCTACCCGATA
Source organism: Fermentimonas sp. (assembly GCA_028683355.1). Taxonomy (GTDB): domain Bacteria; phylum Bacteroidota; class Bacteroidia; order Bacteroidales; family Dysgonomonadaceae; genus Proteiniphilum. The sequence goes on along the minus strand of JAQUIZ010000109.1, from coordinate 9,190 downwards.
ACACGCGTTTTCTAGTAGCTTCGAAGGAATATCCATTTCCTCTTTAATAACAGCGTATAACGAAGCATAATTAATAGTATCCTTAACCAGATCACTTTGCATTGCTTCCTCCAGTGGAGCTTGAATGGATAAGTTTATAGTAAATAAGTTCCCCACTTTCGTCTCTTGCGAAGCGACCCCATGGTGAGCAAAGAACACCATCTCTTTTAATTGTATGCTACTTTGTACTACTTTCATAGTTACTTTTTTTGAATTATTTTCTCCTTTTTCAGTTTCCTTCTTTTAGTATATTCCTTCTTTTAGTTATACCTCGTAGAATGACTAGTATATACGAAATAAAGGAAGACGAGTGGCTATCTAGAACAAACACAACTCTAGCGTCAAAAATACATATAATCCAGGGGATAAAAAATAATCCCTTTACCAAACAAAAGTTGATAAAAGGATTATATTCTAAAATAGATTATTCTAAATACGTTATTCTAAATAGGTTTGCCTACAACAAATTCGCACACCCCGTAGCAGACTCAAAAACGATGAACTACACGTGGGGGGGGAGTTGTTTTTATTCGTCGTGATTTCGCCCCGTAAGTGTGGTTAACTCAATTATTTTTTGGTTTAAGCTAGAAGCCTTCAATAACTCCTCAATCGTTAAGTGCATTCGGTACCTCCAGTAGTGTTTCGGATTAGCGGGAATATTAATCCGCTCCTCCTCTACCTGTGGATTACGCCACTTTCCATCAATAGAGAGCCAGTCCTGGAAAGATAAAATGCATAACATAGAAGGAGTGTATAGATGATTCTTCACAATCTCCTCACAAATCTGAGGAGTCGCCGTTTGAGGAGCTTCTCCCCAGTGTCCTAACTCTTGATTGTAATAACGCTGAGTAGCCTCTCTGTCTTCCTCCCAACACCCCCTTAAGGTGGACATATCATGAGTTGAAATGGTACAGATGGATCGGTAAGGATAGTGGTATAAATTACCAAACTCCACTAAATTATCTTTAGGCATACGTTGAATTTCCAAACTCAGAATACGTAGTTTATTCATCACCCATTCAACACAACTTGGAATCATACCTAAATCCTCACCACAAACCAACATGCGAGTCGATTGAGTCAATAGCGGAAGCTTTTTTAGCGCTTGTTCAGCCCAAAAATCATTATGTCTCTCGTAATAATAATGATCGTATAATCGATTAAAAGCCTGTTTCTCATTCTCATTCAATAAGTTGTAGGCATAATCGTGTTGAACCGCAATGCGGGGGTGGTATAGCTGCGGATTGTTATGATCTTTAACAAAAAGAACATTGCTAATTAAGGCATATAACCCCTCTTTAATTCTAGTATTTTTTTCATTAATCTCTTTCCCCTGAAAATAAGCCTCAACCTTACGTTGCGTATTAAAGTCAGAACGCATTTTATAAACCTCCCATGTATCCGTCGTCTCAATAAAAAGACTCTTTACCTCCTCAAGATAAGGTCCAAAAATAGTCCCCAAGAAGTATTCGTGAATAAAAGGAGAAGTGTGTAACTCTTCATGAAAAGAAATACCATAACTCTCAATCTCTTCACGACTCATGGGGAGAGCAGGAGAGAATTGACCGAGTAAGCCATGTACAGCATCCATTGGAATTTCCCAGATTCTAAAAAAGCCCAGAATATGATCAATACGATACGCATCAAAATACTCCGCCATTTTTTGGAAACGTTTTCTCCACCAAGCATAACCATCTTGCTCCATAACCTCCCAGTTGTACGTAGGAAAACCCCAGTTCTGACCCTTCACCGAGAAAGCATCAGGAGGAGCCCCCGCTTGTCCGTTCATATGGAAGTAGTAAGCCTCTTTCCAAGCCTCCACACTGTTTCTACTAATCCCAATCGGGATATCTCCTTTTAGAACTACCTTTTGACTGTGTGCATACGCTCTCGTTTCAACTAACTGAATGTGGAGTAGATATTGAACGTAGCAGTATAAAGAGACCTCGTTATAGCATGGGTTTTTAGAATCAAAAAACGCAAGAATAATTTCATCCTCGTAGATCTTGTATTTAGGCCACTCCCTAAAGTTTGCCGTACCGTATTGATCTCTTAGGTAACTAAAGACAGCATAAGGTTGTAACCACTCCCTGTTTTTATCCTGGAAAGAACGATAACCCTCCGAAGTCAGTACCTGTTTCCCTTCTTGTTTAAATAAAAGTTTGAGATACGCCCATTTCCCCTTATTCACCGCCTCATAATCAACCGTAGGGAGTTGGTTTAACTCTTTTTGTAACTTTTTGAATCGATCCCGTTGTGTTTTATTCTTTAACTCAGGTAACTGATTCAGATCGATATACATGGGGTGGAAAGCATAAATTGAGATGCTGTTATAAGGATAAGAGTCTGTCCAGGTATGCGTAATGGTAGTGTCATTAATCGGTAAAATTTGAATCACCTTTTGCTTCGTAGCCTGAGCCCAATCAACCAATTTCTTTAAGTCACCAAAATCACCCACCCCAAAACTACTTTCCGATTTCAACGAAAATACAGGAATAGCCACTCCAGTACCTCTCCACGGAGCAAGATTAAAAGAGGTGTATTGATCCCCCACTACATAAGTCTCATTAGCCTTTATATACGGATTTGAGAGGTAGCGGTTGTGATTAGTTTCCCATTCTACCCCTCTTTTTTCTTTCGTATCGTAAAGAACAAACTTATATTCCAAAGGAAATTGAATGTAATTGTAATCCAGTTCAATTTGCCACTCAGGGTGGTGTAAGTTACTTAACAATTGACTCTCTTGAATATTCCAATTCCCTAGGATGGCTTGATTTCCCACTATACCCAGAGCATAACGACTCCCCAGTTGAGGAGCATAAGCTTTAATCACCAATCCCTTGGTATACGATTGGGGCTTTTTAGAACGTTTCTTGGGTGCTAAAAATCCATCTGTAAAAGCAGAGCTAAACAGACTTGCATTTTCGGGTAGAATCTTCCAACAATCCGATAGAATGTAGCGTTGTTGGGGCCTCTTCTTTGAAAGATAGAGACAACGATCGATTCCTCTCCACTCTTTTCGCACCAGTTTTCCTTTGTAAAATATGCAATAGGCGTAATGGAGTTGAGCCTCTTGGGGTAGGGAGGAGAGGACGATATCGGATGACCATCGAATGCCATCCACTGTCTGTAGTGGAACCGCTTGATTGGGATCGTTATTTCCTAGTTCGGGAGTGGAACCCCAAACTCTTACTTCTTCCCCCCAGTTCGTTCTGTATTCTATGTTAAATGCTAGTATCATATAGTATGTCTATTTAAGGTTGTCTATTCTGAACGATAAAATCTAAAATTAATAGAAAACTCCAATGATATACAATAATAATTAAATAATTAAAACATACAATCGGTTGCTCGTATGTTAACTTGTTTTAGTTAGAGCAAACGTTTGTTGTTTTTAGTCTGATTTCTCGGTGTTTTTATTCTTTTGCTCCTGCCTGTTGAGTTAGGGAAAGAGTGAGTGTCAATAAAAGAAGGTATAGAATTTTAATATTCTAGACCTTTATACGTAGTTCCAGTCAAGAGCTAAGTCGTATAACTCGTGTAATAACAGCTACTCATTAGCATAGCAGACTAAAGTAGATTGCTCAAAAGAACTCACTGCTGACTGAATAGAACTCTTTTCTTTCTTATTCTTTTCTATTTTTACTCGCCTTTTTCCACTCAGCTATTTCTATACTCCCTCTTTACTATACTCCCTCATTTTACTATACTTCTTCATTTTGCACCCCTTAAGAAGATGATTTTTTCCGTAGGGTAAAGAAAAAGGTATTATAGAATAGTATAGAAAAGAATAGTATAGTTTAGAATAGAATAAAGAGATTTAACCACATCGAGAGGTACCGCACGTGGTGCAGATTAAACAACCCTCTTGGTAAATCAGTGTTTCATTCTTACAATTAGGACACTTTCTCCCTTTCGCTTCCGTACCATCTTTTACATACCGCTTAAGAGCTCTTTCCACCCCATTTTTCCAGGTGTTGATGTTTTCGCTATCCAAAGAGAGCGAGCCGACCAATTTAACCACCTGTTCAATAGGCATTCCCCAACGAAGAACCCCCGAAATTAACTTCGCATAGTTCCAATACTCCTTGTTGAATTTCTCCGAAAGCCCCTCAATGGTAATCTTGTACCCTCTACGATTTTTAAATTGGAAATCGTATCGCTTATTCCCTTCTTTGTCCTCACTTTTAATGATGCGTCCCTTCACTACACTCTTAGGCAGTAAAATACCATCATCATCATCCTGTAACCCCGTAAAAATCTCGTAGGGACGATCGTTTAACATCCCCACAAAAGCTACCCACTTCTCTTTGTTGTTTTGGAAACGAACCACATCCGCCTCTAATACGGTGGGACGAACCTCCACTATTTCAGATTTCTCCTCTTCCTCCTCTTTCTTTTCCGCTTTAGCCGCTAAGAGAACGCCCGAGCGAGAACCCTCTCTATAGACTGTGCAACCTTTACAACCCGATCGCCAAGCTTCCACATACAGTTTGTTAACCAACTCCTCTGACACATCATTTGGCAGATTAATAGTCACACTAATGGAGTGATCTACCCATTTTTGAATGCGACCCTGCATTTTAACCTTCATCAGCCAATCCACATCGTTCGAAGTCGCTTTGTAGTAAGGCGATTGTGCCACCAATTCATCAATCTCCTCTTGCGTATATTTCTTGCTCGGATCGTGTCCATTAGCCATCATCCAGTCCACAAACTTATGATGGAACACAATATACTCCTCAAAAGCATCCCCCGTTTCATCTACGTAGTCAATACGCACCTTCTCATCGTTCGGATTCACTTTTCTTCTTCGCATGTAAACGGGTAAGAAAACAGGCTCAATGCCCGATGTGGTTTGCGTCATCAAACTGGTAGTCCCTGTGGGAGCAATGGTTAAACAAGCAATGTTACGTCTTCCATATTTTTTCATCCATTCATACAATTCAGGATCAGCCTTTGCTAGTCTATTGATAAAAGGATTTTTTGCTTCCCGTTCAACATCAAAAATAGCAAAACTACCTCTCTCTTTCGCAAGCTCTACGGAAGAACGATAGGCATTCAGAGCAATGGTTTTATGAACTTCCTCAGAGAAATCAGTCGCCTCTTCGGTCCCATAGCGAAGATTTAAAGCAGCTAACATATCCCCTTCAGCCGTAATACCTACCCCTGTTCTTCTTCCTTGCTCCGTTTTTTTGTAAATCTTTTCCCAGAGCTGTCTTTCGGTACGTTTTACCTCTTCATTTTCAGGGTCTTTATCAATCTTCTCTAAAATGTTTTCAATCTTCTCTAACTCTAAATCAATAATATCATCCATGATACGTTGAGCTAACTGAACATGCTTCTTAAAGAGATCAAAGTCAAAGAAAGCTTTATCCGTAAACGGATGCACCACATAAGAGTAAAGATTGATAGCTAAAAGACGACAGGAGTCGTATGGACATAAAGGAATCTCGCCACACGGATTGGTAGAAATCGTTTTATACCCTAAATCAGCATAACAATCGGGCACCGACTCATTGATAATGGTATCCCAGAATAAAATACCAGGCTCAGCCGATTGCCAGGCATTGTGAACAATTTTTTTCCACAACGCCGTAGCATCCACCTCTTTAGTATAGGTTGGCTCTTTGGCATCAATAGGGTATTGTTGTAGGTAAGGTTTACCACTCACGGCCGCTTCCATAAAGTCGTTATCAATCTTTACCGAAACATTAGCTCCCGTGATTTTTCCTTCAGTCATCTTAGCATCAATAAACGATTCAGAGTCGGGATGCTTTATCGATACACTTAACATTAAAGCCCCTCTTCTGCCATCTTGAGCCACCTCACGCGTGGAGTTAGAATAACGCTCCATAAAAGGAACAATACCCGTAGAAGTCAACGCTGAGTTTTTTACAGGAGACCCTTTGGGGCGGATGTGCGATAAATCATGTCCCACACCTCCACGGCGTTTCATGAGTTGTACTTGCTCCTCATCTATTTTAATAATCCCTCCATAAGAGTCTGCCGCACCATCAATCCCAATCACAAAACAGTTCGATAGGGAGGCCACTTGGTAGTTGTTTCCAATGCCCGACATAGGACTTCCTTGGGGTACAATGTATCGAAATCGGTCGAATAGTTGAAATAACTCCTCAGCAGAAAGAGGATTAGGGTATTTTTTCTCAATCCGTGCAATTTCATTGGCTAATCTCCAATGCATGTCTTGGGGGGACTTTTCATAGATGTTTCCGTAAGAGTCTTTTACTGCATATTTGTTAACCCACACTCTAGCAGCCAACTCATCACCCTGGAAGTATTGTAATGATTCTTCAAAGGCTTCTTCAAAAGAATAAGATTTTTTTTTCACTATATATCAAGGTTTATAAGATGTACTGATTTTATTTATATGCTCATTGTGAGTGCATTTTATTAATTCATTTTATACTCACATTGAGTGAGTACAAAATTAAAAAAGGATTTCAATTTTAACTAAGAACTGGAACTATTTTTTATTCCTACAACTAAAAGTTTCCCATTTTAAATTATAACCAGTTAAAGATGAGGGGTTTATGTTTCGTATGAGTCAGTAAAGTTCTCTTTTTTAATAACTTAATAGATAAATCTAAACAAAACCACTTCTTAATAACTTATAAATTAGCGTGTAAGCTTGAGTAATATTCTAAGACTCTTTATCTTTGGTGTAAAAAGAATATGAAACAGATGAAGTTAAGGAAAAGCATACGAAAGTACACGTCAAAAAAAATTGACAGGGAAATCTTGAATGAATTATTAGAAATAGCCTGTAGAGCCTCCACCACAGGAAATATGCAACTCTATAGTATTATCCTTACAGAAGAGGAGGCGATGAAAGAAAAATTAGCTCCTGCTCATTTTAATCAGCCCATGATTAAGCAAGCTCCTCTCTCTCTAACCTTCTGTGCTGATTTTCGTCGTTTCTCAAAATGGTGTACCGATCGGAACGCCGAACCGGGTTACAATAACTTTCTCTCTTTCCTAAATGCTACGATAGATGCCCTGTTAGTGGCTCAAACTTTTTGTGTGGCTGCTGAAGAGAGAGGGTTAGGAATTTGTTATTTAGGTACCGTGTTGTATAATGCTAGACCCATTATCGATGCCTTAGAGTTGCCACCGTTGGTTTTTCCTATCACCACCATAACGGTAGGTTACCCTGCGGAAGACCCTCAACCAGTCGATCGTTTGCCTTTAGAGGCTATTGTGCATCAGGAACGCTATAAAGATTACACCAGCGAATCTATCAATGCACTCTATGCCCATAAAGAGTCATTAGCTGAGAACTTACAATTTATTCAAGAGAATAAGAAAGAGACTTTAGCTCAAGTCTTTACCGATGTGCGTTATAAAAAAGGAGATAATGAACGCATTTCTAAAGATCTGTTGGTTGAATTAAAGAAACAAGGTTTCTTATAATGTTTGTCTTGCTCTAATTTCTTTTTGAACCCTCTCCCTGTTTATAGGGGAGGGGATGTTCAATCTATTTATTTACCTGTCTAGTTCCAGAAAATTAGTTTGCTCTTAGTAAAAAGTAAATAGGTATTAAATTTTATGAGGGTGTCTAATTTTTATATAGACACCCTCATAAAATATATAGGTTCTTTGAATCTATTTTTTAAGTGTTCAACGCTAACAAGTTTCTTGTGCGTGTCGTTTGTTATCGATTCTTGTGTTAGTAACCTGGGTTTTGAACTAGCCCCGACTCTACTTTTAAGCTAGTTTCATGGAATGGCCAGAGGTAATTATTAGGTGAAAAGCTTCTATCTTCTCCTTTTTTTCTCCTCCTCTTTTATTTATATCTATTATTGATCTATTTTATTTTCATGCATCTCCTTTCCCACTTTTTCCCTCCGAATCAGTTCCGTGCTTCAATTAAAGCTACTTCTTTCACTAAATCCATATTGTATCGCTTATGATCGGGTTGACGCCAATTGTTATCATACGTACCAATGGGAGTTATGCGTAGACTGTCGGTAGGAAGAACCTTCTGTATAGGTTGTGTGCTGACCAGTATAAATGGAAGATGACGGGTCACCTCCGATAGATTCTGTGTATTGAGCGGACGGATGATTCGATTCGACTCATATACCAACTCCATTCGTAGAAATTCAGACTCAGGATGATAAAAAGAGTACTCATTCCACTCCTTGACCCCTCGAAGCTCCCGAATGCTGTGGCGGTCGGTATTAATAAATACTCGTTTAGCAGGAATTAAGAAAAGAGTCGTCACGGCTACCATAGCCCCAATAAGCGTTGAAAAAATCAATCCCCTGCGCGGTTCTTTTCGAACCAAAGCAAATAGGAGTAACAAGGCACTGAGTAAAAAGAACCCCGCAATGAAGCCCCAGAAGACCCCATCAATCAATCCCTCTTTATAGATTACAAAATAAGAGAGGGGAGGAATAGCTAGAAAAACAAGGAGAAGTACTCCTGTATTTAAATGAAACCAAAAGCGATCTCCCTTTTTTCTTAGGTGGTGACTCATGATGTATTCCCAGTAGGCACCCATATTTGCAGCACCTGGAATCAGTAGCGGTAAGAGGTAACGTGTTTTTTTCTCAGGCACAACCGATAAAAGAAGCAATGAGCCAATCGTCCACAAAAGGAAGAATCGAGTGGAACGATTCATCTTGAATTTCGGATGAAAGAGTCCATAACCTAGGGCCGTAAGCCAGAATAGACTCCAAATACCCGCCTCTACAAAAAAGAGTTTGTAGTAATACCAAGGTCGCACATTATGTCCCGTCCACGCTCCCGTTTCCTTTTTAGTAATAGCCAGTAAGGTATCCTGTTCGTGTAGCATAATGTAAAGCGGCCAAGCTCCACTTAGAGTTACCGTTAGCAGGAGCGCAATCAGTATCGGGACTCCTTTGCCTCGTAAAGAGGGACGGTAGGTTATAAAGAAAGCAATTAAAAAGGGAAGGAGAAGGGCATAAAACGAGACAGGACCTTTCGCTAAGAACGAAAGTCCCCAACCAATACCTGCACCTATAAAATAACCGTATTGTTTTCCCGTTTGCCTGCATCCTTTAATGAAAAAGTAAATCCCCATAAGCATAAAAGCATGACAATAGATGTCCCAAGTGGCATTGCGAGCCATCATAATGACACTGTAACTCGTGGCCAGAATAGC
>JAQUIZ010000108.1 GCA_028683355.1 Fermentimonas sp. | reverse complement strand
TGTTATTGCTTTTAGTTACAACTTATTCTCAAGGACAGACTAAGTGGTATAATCCGATGGAGTCTGAGTTTCCGGTAATTCAGAACAGAGGCTGGAATAATGAAATAAAGGGCAGCTACCAGAGATTACCTGACCGTGCAGAAAAGATAGTAAGGAAAAGTGTTTGGGACCTGTCTGAGAACTCAGCTGGACTCGCAATTCATTTTATAACAAATGCTGAAAAGATTGAGGTGAGATATGGTGTAGCTGGTGCTTTTGCAATGGACCATATGCCTGCAACTGGTAAGTCCGGTGTAGACTTGTATGCAATAGATTCAGAAGGTAACTGGAAGTTTATTACTGACAGATATAATTTCAGCGATACTATTACCTTCTCTTACACTGGTGTTTTAGAAGATAAGGGTTTTAATAATGGTTATGAGTATCGACTATACCTGCCTCTTTATAACAGCGTAAAGTGGATGGAGATAGGTGTACCTGATTCTGCAGAGTTTGCTTTTATACCTCTGCTGAATGAAAGACCTATTGTTGTTTACGGTACTTCAATCGCTCAGGGTGGATGCGCTTCGCGTCCTGCAATGGGATGGACAAACATCCTTTCAAGAAAGCTTGATTATCCTGTAGTTAACCTTGCTTTCTCAGGAAACGGGCCATTAGAAAAAGAGATGGTGGATTTGATTAGTGAACTTGACGGTTCATTAATTATATATGACTGTCTGCCTAATATGTTAAATCTAACTGTTGATGAGGTAAAGAAAAGAACTGCATACGGTATTTCTGCAATTAGAGAAAAGAGCGATATTCCAATTTTGATTACTGACCATATTGGTTACATGAACGATGGTATGATTAAAGGCCGTAAAGAAATGGCTGACAGACTAAACAGTGCTTCACGTGAAGTTTTCGATTCATTAAAAAATGCAGGGGTGTCAAATATATATTACCTTCATAAGGATAGTATTAACTTTCCTGCTGACGGTACAGTAGATTACATTCATCCAAATGATCTTGGTATGCAGGTTTATTCTGAGGCTTACGAAAAGGTTGTTCGTCAGATTCTAAGCATGCTAAAGGGTGATATTAAGACAACGCAGCCTGTTAGCCAGAGAAGGGAGCCTTATATTTATGAGTGGAAGGAAAGGCATAGACAAAAATTAGAGCTTATTAAAAAGGATCCTCCTAAAAAAGTGATTATTGGCAATTCAATCATTCACTACTGGAATGATGAGAAAGGTAGAGAAAATGGCCCCGAGAGCTGGGAAAAATATGTTGAACCGGAAGGTTTCCTTAATTTAGGTTACGGTTGGGATAGGATTGAGAATGTATTATGGAGAGTTTATCATGGTGAGCTTGATGGATATAAAGCTGAGGAGGTTGTGTTAATGATTGGCATTAACAATATAGGTATAAGTAGTGATGAGGAAATTGTAGAAGGGTTAAATTTTCTTCTGCGACAAATTGAAATAAGGCAAAAAGATGCGGTTATAAAAGTAGTCGGACTTTTACCAATGAGATCTCAGGAGGATAGGGTAAAGAGATTGAATGAGCAGATATCGGTCATGGTTCATACAAGTGGCTGTTATTTTATTAATCCCGGTGTTAATCTTCTTAAAGATGATAAAATTGACGAATCTCTTTTTAATGATGGTTTGCATCCAAATGAAAAGGGTTACTCACTTATTGCTCCAATTATCGCATCTGCTGTGGAAAGCTCCGATATTTCCAACAACAAGATTCCTGAAGTTAAGAGTGAAAATACAACTCGACTAATGACTTACAACATTCGTAATGCTCGTGGTCTTGATGATGTAACAGATTATCAAAGAATAGCAAATGTAATTAAAAAAAACAATCCTGATATTATTGCAATTCAGGAACTTGATAGTGTAACTACCAGAAGTAATGGTGTTGACGTCCTTGATGTCTTGGCTGGCAAAACTAATTTGCATCCAACATATGCTGCTGCAATTGATTATGATGGTGGTAAATACGGTATTGGCATTCTTTCCAAAGAGAAGCCTTTGAGTATAAAGAGAGTTCCTTTACCGGGTAGAGAAGAGTCGAGGATGCTACTGATTGTCGAGATGAATGATTACTATTTTGCTTGTACTCACTTTTCGTTAAATTCCGAAGACAGAATGTTGTCTGTTGATGTAATTAATAGTGAGGCAACAAAACTTAATCCCGATAAACCTTTTTTCCTCTCAGGTGATATAAATGCAACTCCTGAATCAGATGTACTAAAGGAGTTTTATAAGTCGTTTACATCCTTGGTTTCACCTGATGAATTTACAATTCCTGCAGATACTCCCGATAAATGTATCGATTACATTTTTGGACATAGTAGCAGAGGTGACTGGAAATCGATTGGAAACAGAGGTGTAATTGATGAATCTGTTGCATCTGATCACAGACCTCTATATGCTGATGTAAGAATTTCCTCGTATCCTTAATTTTCGATCAGTAATTGTAAAAACGATCATCATGATCATTGCAAGAATAGACATAACAAGAATCAAAAAATCGCTGGAGCAGTAATTATCTGCATCCAACGATTTTTTATAATAAACAATTTAGTTAGTAGGCTATTGACTAGTTATTCAACTGTTAATTACCTTCTAAACTCCTGATATCTTTGTAATTACTTCGCTTTTCCCTGATTAGCAACCGCCTCCATTAGTTTCTTGATCTCTTCGGGATCGCCTAGGAAATAATCTTTCTGAAGGTTCATGTCATCATCAAATTCAAAAACGTAAGGAACTGCTGTTGGCAGGTTCAGGCTTACTATCTCGTCATCAGAGATGTTTTTGAGGTGTTTGATGATACCGCGCAGACTGTTTCCGTGTGCAGCAACGATAACTTCATTGTATTTTTTCATCTCCGGCACGATAGTATCGTTCCAGTAAGGTAGAATACGTTCAACAGTATCTTTAAGAGCTTCTGTAAGAGGAAGATCTTTTTCGTCTACTCCTTTATAACGAGCTTCCTGAAATGGTGAACGTTCATCATCCTTTTCAAGTGCTTTTGGAGGAACGTCATAACTCCTGCGCCATACAAGAACCTGGTCATCACCGTATTTCTCAGCAGTCTCAGCTTTGTTAAGTCCCTGAAGCATACCGTAATGTTTTTCATTCAAACGCCATGTCTTCTCAACTGGTATCCAGTCAAGATCCATCTCGTCAAGAACTACGTTTAATGTTTTTACTGCTCTCTTCAGGTAAGAGGTATAAGCTTTTTCGAACTGAAAGCCTTCTTTCTTAAGATATTTACCTGCTTTGTGTGCCTCTTCAACACCTTTCTCGGTGAGATCAACATCAGTCCAGCCGGTAAAGCGGTTTTCCTTATTCCATTTGCTTTCGCCATGACGGATTAATACAACTCGTTTCATACTTTTAATTTAATATGTTAGTAAATTATCTATTTTTCAAAAATAACGTTATATACAAAACTACAAAAATAAGCTCAATTCTTTTACAACCCATTTGCAAATTTACTATAAATCATTTTCAGCAATCATTGATTGACTTGTATATATTAGTCTTTATTAGTTTTGCTTACGGACTGATTTATCTTCAGACTACCCGCTTGGTCTGCTTCCTGTTCCATTCTTTTTAAAATTCTTATCTGACCTATTAACAGAGTGAGTGATAATATCGCTGCCAGAGTATCTGAAACGGGAATTGCGACCCATAATCCATCAAGTCCCCATAAGCGTGGGAAAAGTATAATACCCGGAACAAGAAATATCAATTGGCGACTCAAACTCTGAATGATTGATTTGAATGCATATCCCAGACTCTGGAAGAAGCTTGATGCCACAATCTGCATTCCCACAAGCGGGAGGGCTATTACTGCAATCTTTACACCTCTCTCTGTTAGATCCAGGAGTTCAGTGTCGGTGGTAAACGCCATTGCTATTTGTCTGGGGAATAGTTCGCCTATAATAAAACCTGCAGTTGTTATAATAGTCGCAACCTTCAGTGTGTAATAGAGCGTATGTCTAACCCTCTTATAATTACCCGCACCGTAGTTGTATCCAAGTATAGGCTGGGTTCCCTGGTTAAGTCCAAGAATGGTTATTAAGAGCAGTCCCAGTATAGTATTAACAATACCAAATGCGCCTACTGCCAAATCACCTCCGTAGCGCAGTAGCGAAGTGTTCATCAGTACATTGACTCCAGAGGCTGCTACCTGCATACTGAATGGTGAAAGGCCAATTGAAATGATTGAAAGTATAATTGCTTTGTCAAGTCGCACATTTCTCCACCTTAATCTAATCACACTGCTTTTGCTTGTGAAGTGATGCATAACAAACAAAAGGCCTATAAACATGGATATAACCGTTGCCCATGCAACTCCTTTAATACCCATATCAAATACGAAAAGAAATATTGGTGAGAGTATGATATTTAGTGCCGCACCAATAAGCATCGTGATCATTGCTTTCTTAGGGTATCCGGAAGCACGCATCATTGCATTAAAGTTGTATGTCAGGCTTACAAGCACGTTTCCCAGCAGCACTATCTGAAGATAATCTCTTGCATATGGCAGAGTAAGTTCGCTGGCACCGAAAGCAAGTAGGATAGGATCGAGATAATATACAAATAGGGTAATAAATATAGCATTTAAAATGATAGTAAGCAGCAGAGAGTTCCCTAATATCTTCTCAGCTGTTCCCTTGTCATTTTTTCCCAGAGCAATTGATATTCGAGCTGCTGCACCTGATCCCACCAGCATTCCAATTGAAGATGTGAGATTTATGACAGGCGTGGTGATTGCAAGGCCTGAGATTGCCAGTGCACCTACACCCTGGCCAATATAAATACGGTCAACAACATTATACAACATGTTGACTACAGTACCAACAATACCCGGCAGTGCATAATCCCAGACAAGTTTGCTTATCTTTTTAGTCTGGAAATCAATTTCTCTTTGTGATTGCAAAATAATTAATAAGAATAACCTAATTAAGGAATTATTTAAACTCCAATACGCAAATTTACGGAATATTCTTCAGACAATGAGCCTATTTCACCTACTTTAGCTTACTCGATTTTGACTTTTAGATAATTAATTTTATTTTTGATTTTTAAACCGTATCATTTTGGCGAACACAGAGCATCTGCTGCATTACATTTGGAAAAACAGGCTATATAATCCTGAATCATTGAAAACCGCAAAAGGAACTTTAATTGAGGTTCTTGATCCCGGATTGCATAACGAAGATGCAGGTCCCGATTTTTTTAATGCAAAAATTAAACTTAATAACACCGTTTGGGCCGGAAATGTTGAAATTCATCTCACTTCAAATGATTGGTACAGTCATGGGCACAATCATGATAAAGCATATAATTCAGTTATACTACATGTTTCAGAAGAGGTCAACAGGGTGGTTGTTAATGAGATGGGACAAGAGTTGCCCCAATGCGAAATGAAAGTTCCTGAGAGATTGCGGAATAGTTCTGATTTTTTATTGTTCAGCAAATGCAGGATCCCTTGCAAGAATTTTCTTACTTCACTTTCAAGTGTGAAACTAAATGCCTGGCTTACCGTACTTGCCTTCGAACGTCTGGAGCGAAAGACAAATGATATAAACCGTCATCTTAAACGTTTCAACAATTCGTGGGATGATGTGTTTTATGTGATGCTGACAAGAAATTTCGGATTTGGTATTAACTCAGATGAGTTTGAACGACTTGCACTTTCTCTCCCGTATAATATTGTACAAAAGCATGGAGACAGCCTGTTTCAGGTTGAAGCTCTTATGTTTGGTCAGGCTGGGCTTCTAAATAATGTAAGTTGTCAGGATGAATTTGATGATTATTATTATAAACTGCAGAATGAGTATGCTTTTCTGAAAGTTAAATATAGACTTAAAAGTCCTGACGACAACCAGATGAGGAGACTAAGGGTTCGTCCCGGATCATTTCCGGAGATGCGTATAGCACAACTGGCAGCATTGCTTCAAAAATCAGGCAGGTTATTCAGCACTTTTCTCGAAAAAGAGGATTATGATCAAATGACATCACATTTCAAGACTGAGCCTTCTGTTTATTGGCAAACTCATTATTCTTTTAGTAAGAAGTCGGGAAGGAATAATAAAATACTGGGCAAGTCTTCTCTGGATATATTAATAATCAATACAGTAGCACCGATACTTTTTGCTTATGGTAAAAAAACATTGCAAGAAGAATATTGTATTCGAGCCCAATATTTACTGGAATCAATCAAGCCTGAAAACAATTCCATTACAAGAGAGTTTAGCGGGGCAGGTGTTATCCCGAAAAATGCCATGGAATCCCAGGCTCTGATACAGTTGAAAAAAGAGTATTGCGACAAACGTAAATGCCTCTATTGCAGGATTGGACATAAACTATTGTCAAGTAAACAGTAGCTGCTTCTTCGCAAAGTAAAAATATCATAGATGAATTACTTAACGAAAATATTGTACATTTGTGACTTAAAATGAAATAGTTCCTTTGTAGAATTATGCTGAATAAGATATTTTCTATTATAACATTCCTGTTTTTCTCGTTGTTAATTGCGGTAATGCTTCATTCATGCGCAAACATGGCAGCACCCACTGGTGGGCCGTATGACGTAGATCCCCCTGTAGTAATAAGTGCATCTCCCGGTTTCAATTCATTAAATGCATATCCCCAAAGAGTTGAGATTGAGTTTAATGAGAATATAAAGATTGAGAGTCCTACCGAGAAAGTAATTATCACTCCTCCTCAGATAGCTATGCCTATCATTCGATCAATAGGAAAAAAAGCGGTTGTTGAGTTTAACGATGAGCTGCAGCCAAATACTACATATACAATTGATTTTACTGATGCCATAGTTGATAACAATGAGAATAATCCTATCGAAAACTTTGTTTATTCTTTTTCAACAGGAGATCAGCTGGATACTCTTTCAATCTCCGGCAGGGTGCTAAACGCCGAAGATCTGGAGCCACAGCCTGGTGTGTATGTGGGCATCCATTCTAATTTTGATGATACAGTGTTTACTAATGTTCCATTTGAGCGGATCTCAAGAACCAACTCAAGGGGCGATTTCACTGTTCGAGGTATGTCTCCCGGCAAGTACAGGGTATTTGCTCTGACCGATGTGAACAGGGATTATAAATATGATAATCCCCAAGAGGCTTTGGCTTTCCTTGATTCTATTGTTTCACCTTCTACAATGATGGATGTTCGTCAGGATACCATCTTTCTGGATAGTTTAACTATAGATACCATTAAAACAGTAAACTATACCCGTTTTCTCCCCGATAATCTTGTGTTGCGCTCATTCCTTTCGGATTTCCAAAGGCGTTATTTACAGAGAAATGAGAGGCCTGTTGAGAACAGACTGAATATTCTGTTTTCGGCACCAACCGAAATGCCCGAATTTTCGCTTATAGAGCCTGAGGTATTAGAATATGACTGGTATGTTACTGAAAGAAGCATAAATAATGATACTATATCGCTTTGGATTACCGACTCTCTTATATATAAGCAGGATACAATACGGATGGAGATTAAATATCTTGAGACCGACACCCTGAATCAAAATGTTCTGATAACTGATACAATAAGTTTTAATTTCAGGCGGCAGGCCAGCAGTGGGCAGTCCCGTCAAGCCGAAAGGGAATCTCAGGATTCTTTAATTCAGTTCCTTAGAATAAACAGTAATGTACAGTCGAGTTTTGAATTATTTAATCCAATCAGAATTGAATTTGATCAGCCTGTTGTAGAGTTTGACTCTTCATATGTTGAACTCTCAATTCAGGTGGATTCTTTATATGAAAACGTGCCGTTCAGGATGTTGGCAGATTCAATCAATCCAAGGAGATTCACTATTCGTCCAAGATGGGAACCCGGTGGAAGATATATGATCAAGATAGATTCAGCAGCCGTTTTCAGTCACTATGGCTTATGGAATGATAGTTTTGAACAGTCATTTACTGTAAAGCCACTCGACCAGTATGGAAACCTGCAGATCAGCATAAGCGGTTTGCCTGAAGGAAAGCAAGCCTTTGTCCAACTGTTAAATAGCTCAGATAAACCTTTTAGGAAAAGTGACGTCAAAGCAAATGTTGCTAGATTCCAGGACTTGCCTCCAGGTGATGTTTATGCTCGTTTGATTATTGACGAAAACGGCGATGGTAAATGGACTACGGGAAATTACGAAGAGGGCAGACAGCCTGAAGATGTGTTTTATTATAACGGCAAGTTTGTTATCAGGGCTTATTCTGATCATCTGGAAGAGTGGAATATAAACTCAGCTCCGTTAATAAGGCAGAAACCGCTTGAGATTACGATAAACAAACCGGAGGAGAGACGACAAAGGAATCCTAATCTTGATAGGGACAGACAACAGCAGCAACAGCAAAACAGACAAAGCTCACCTATCCCGGGTATGGGTAGAGGATTTTAAAAAAATCATTATGATAAAAAAAACCGCATCATTAATTATGTTTTCGCTTCTGCTATTAGGTTTTCAAACCGCAGAAGCTCAATGTAAAATAACAAATACCGCATTCGCAAGCGGAGAAAATATCCAGTACGATCTCTATTTCAATTATGGAATATTCAGAGCCCGTGCAGGAAGTGGCTCGTTAACCGTGACTGATGCTAACTATCGTGGAATAAATTCACTTAAAACGGTGATGTTGCTCAACACATCAGGCTTAGCGGGTAATATCTATACTGTTAATGATACGCTTACTTCATATATTGACAAAGATTTAAGACCGCTGCTTTTCACAAAAGAAGCTTTCGAGGGAAGTGACTACTCTGTTGAGAGGCAGTCTTATACTTATAATGGTGATGTTATCAGTTTACGTTCCCTTAGGAAATTCAACGGCGAAGATGTATTTGATGAAGTGTTTACTACAGAAGAGTGCGCATATGATTATTTATCTGTGTTATCTTTAATCAGGAACCTTGATTTCACCGGACAAAAACCGGGTGACAGGAAGTACATTCAGTTTATTGCAGGAAGAAAGCCTGTAAATATGTATGTTAATTACCGCGGGATATCCAAAGTGAGAGCTAATAACGGGAAAACATACGAGGTAATTGATATCACTATGACTATACTGGATGATGCTTTTACAAATCAGAAAGAAGCGTTAAGAGCCTCGCTGACTAACGATGCTAACCGGATTCCTGTGATAATCGATACAAGTCTGAATTTAGGCTCCGTACGCGCTGTAATGAAAAGTGTAACCGGATTGAAGAATTAACAATTCTGCATCTGAGCAACATTTAAATTGTATGTTTATAGGGTTCCTGTTTGATGTAATAGTTTCAAACCTGAAGACTTTCAGACTGATTAAAGAAATTTATCTTTAAATATAGATTAAAATATTTAAATTTCTCCGAAAAGAGCGTA
>JAQUIZ010000107.1 GCA_028683355.1 Fermentimonas sp. | reverse complement strand
GAATGGTTTTCAGTAGAGTTGAGCAGGTGAAGGAGGATTTTATAGTTTTAAGGCCGGTTTATGTAGATGGTGCCAATGCGACTGAAATCTGGTTGAAAAATGGGGAAATTCTCTATGATAAGCGGGGAATTAAGGGAGTTCTCAAAGCCGTAGGAAGAACTTATATGATTGATTTTAGTGCCCAAAAGAAAAAGGTAGCCGAGCTGCTGCAGCGCACTGCAATTGTTCCATTTTATATAGATGCCCAGAGGGTTTTTGTTCCGGTAAAGCTGAGAAAGGCTTTAACTAATGATGCAGTTTATGGTTATGTGGATCTAGCCTGGCTGCAGCAGGTGGATGCGGTGGCTAAGAATAAGTGCCGGGCAGTAGTGGGTAACGGGATGGAGATAAATATATTCAGTTCCCGAAATACGGTAGTGAATAGCCAGAATAATGGGCAGCAAGTGCGGGAGATGCTGGCTGATCAGGTGAAAGACGAACCTGATGAAGAACAGGTAATAGATTCGTTTATAAAAGTGTTACGTGATAGGAGGAATATGTTGCGGCAGCTGGACCGGCTTGAGAGCATGATAGCGGAGTTAAGCGAAAGGTATGAGGCAAATAAGTAGGCATAAGTGGAAGATAGTTGTTTCTATTTGTAGCTAAAGCGAATCCTGAGTTGTAAGTTGTATAAGGCTGGTCCTAATCGGAAAATTGAAGGCCGGGATTCAAGTGGGGACGGTTGTATGTCCAGTAAGGCTGGCATGTTCAGCGGAAGGTAGTCCCGCTAGGGAAATAAGCAGAATCCCTGTAACTTGGTTAGCAGAGGGGAAAGAAATTGAACCTTTGGAGTCTAATGACAAAGCTGTCTTTGGGACAGTGAGTGAGTATCTGGGCTACAGCGAAAGCGAACACATAGGTGACCTCGAAATAACAAATTCGGAGGCCGAGCCAACGGCCGTCTGGCGAAGGCAACATGAGTAATCGAAAACTGCTTGAAACGATGATCACTCCGGCGGGGTAGTAGTGGTGGCACGGATACAAGGACATGCTAAGCAACTGGAGAAGCCCTCCTCATTCCGGATGAGAAATCACGGAAGCAAGGTAAGCCCTATAACCGCAAAACGGGAAGTGGGCTGAAGATGAGAGGGTGGCGGAGGGGTACGTAGTAGCGATGAAGGCAGGTAAAACTACTAGGACAGGTAAACAAGAGGCTAATGCAGGAGGTTTTATTTTTTTCAAAGTTCATTTCACGTATTACAGGAATGCTTGACACCCCAGTCTGCCGTCCCCTTGACACCGGGAGAAAACCAAGAGTGGGGCAGAACCCCATTATTGTTGATTAACTACTCCCTATGATATAATGAATGTAGTCCTGTTGGAACGAATTGGATAAATCTAAAAATTTTGGGAGGAACAACTGATGGAGAACAAAGACATCCGTTGGGTGCAGCGGTTTAGTAACTATCAGAAGGCGTTAAACCAGCTTAAGGAAGCTGTCAAGCTAATGGAAACAAGAGACCTCTCAAACCTTGAAAAACAGGGGATGATTCAGGCTTTTGAATATACGCATGAATTGGCATGGAAAACGCTGAAAGATTTTCTGAAAAGCAGAGGAAATACTGAAATATATGGTTCAAAAGATGCAACGAGAGAAGCTTTTCAACTGGGTCTCATAGAAGATGGGGAAATTTGGATGACAATGATTCAGAGCAGGAACCTGACAAGTCATGTTTATGATGAAAGTACAGCAACAGAAATGATTCAGCTAATCAGCGAGTCATATTTTAAAGCTTTTGATAAATTGCGAATAAAAATGGATGGTCTTCATAAAGATGAGGTTCAAAAATGATGCGATATGGATTAACGCAACATACACTTGAACAAATAATCAATATTTTTACCCAATTTTATAAGGTAGAAGAAGTCATCCTTTATGGATCACGAGCCATGGGGAACTATCGAGAAGGATCAGATATTGATCTGGCTCTAAAAGGTAAAGAGCTGGACATGGCTGAACTGCTTAAAATAAGTGCAAAACTGGACGAACTTGATTTACCTTATCATTTCGATTTGCTTATCTTCGAAAAGATCGAGAATAGAGATTTGATAGATCATATCTGCAGAGTTGGAAAAACAATTTACGGCTAAGTAACTTGCCTGACACCAACTTATCAACCATCATGACTGGCGACACAATGGGAAATAAAAATGGTACAAGAAGTAAGCACCCAGAAAAATCGTGTAGAAGAAATAAATGAAAATATTGATATATATCTTGGAAAATTTGAAGAGGAAGCAAAACTATTAGATGGAATACCGGGTATTAGCAAAGTAGCAGCAGCAGCTATAATTGGGGAAATAGGAACAGATATGAGTAAATTTCCAAAGGTAGAAAATATATGTTCATGGGCAGGGCTGGCACCAGGTTGTAATGAAAGTGCAGGTAAAAAAAAATCAACAAAGACAAGGCACGGTAATCCCTATATAAAGAGTATATTATGTGAAGTTGCCTGGACAGTAACCCGTAAAAAAGGAACCTATTTATCAAACTGGTATTGGAAAGTAAAGCAGAGACGTGGTGGAAAGAAAGCAGTTATTGGGTTAGCACGAAAAATATTAATAATTATTTATACGATGTTAAAGGATAATCAAGAATATAAAGAAGAAAGATTTAAAGAAGTACAAATGAAACATGAAGAAAAAAGAGAAAAGAAACTAATTCAAGAGTTGAAAAAAAGAGGATTCAAAGTAGAGCCACAAATAGCATAGCAAAATTAGGGATATGCTGAAAAACATATCATATAAAATAACGAAGGGAATCCTTAAAGGGACTTCTCGGGCATTTTGTTGCAAAAAATAAGCAATAATTTATATTTAATCATATTTTTTAAAATAATCTTTATATTGATCCAGAAGTTTTGGCACTTTGAACTAATACTCATTTTCGTGTGAACTTATTGAATATTCGCACAATTTAACACTGCTTACATATGAATAGGGTTAGAGATATCTAACATTGCATGTTTAAAAACTATCCTTGGGATTGGTGCTAATATGCCTCCAGCTCATCGGTATATGGAGATCATCCGGTACTTCCCAAAAAAGAGGGTCAGGAAGGTGAATTGCTTTCTCCCTATGCTTTGACCAAGCGCGTTGATGAAGAGTATAGGAAACTGTATACCAAGTTATATGGCTTGGACACCTATGGACTTCGTTATTTTAATGTGTTTGGCAGGAGACAAGACCCTAATGGTGCCTATGCTGCTGTTATACCTAAATTCATAAAACAGCTCCTGAATGACGAGCAGCCTACTATTAATGGGGATGGAAAACAAAGCCGGGATTTTACCTATATCGAGAACGTTATTGAAGCCAATCTCAAAGCATGTTTAGCACCGTCCGAGAGCGCAGGCCAGTCGTTTAACATCGCCTACGGGGGCAGAGAGTACTTAATTGACATCTACCATGAACTGTGTAAAGCGTTGGGCAAAGATATTGAGCCGATATTTGGGCCTGACCGGCCAGGGGATATCAAGCATAGTAATGCCGATATCAGTAAGGCTAGAGAACTGCTGGGGTATGATCCGGGATGGAGCTTTGAGCAAGGAATTGAAGCTACCATTGAATGGTATCGGGAGAATTTGTAGTAATATATAGATATTCATATAAATGGATAAATGTTCAACGCGGTTTTGTTAGACATATAAATTTAATTCTTAGGAATACTGAATAATTTAAATTAAATCTTTATATGTCATACTGGTATGCAGGATTATATGTAGTTACTGAGGGTTGGGGGAACTGAACTTGAAAGATGAGGCTATTGATGAATCATTGCAACCAAAAAATGTAGGGCTTACTCCACTTGTCTCTTTATTTAATCTTATCCGGTTATTGCCAGCTGTTATATAGTAATTATGGATTGACTGCCTGCCCAGTAGCAAAGTTTTACTATAGTAGGTGGAAAATTTGGTTATTAAAGATCCTATTGAAGAGTTGAAGAAGACAAGATTATGGAATTACCTTAATAGCATAAACAGTGATTTTGCTTCAAAGGGAGTAACATTTGTTCGAGGTATCTCCGATTTGCTACTATCAATCAAAAAACACTTCCCTTATTATACCAGACATGATGCACACCACGGATATAGGGTGCTTTTAAGAATGGAACAAATATTATTAGAGGATTGTTTTTGCCCGGAAAGTGACGCACGTCTTATTGCTCAGGAGGTTTATTTATTGATTTGTGCTGCATATGCACATGATTTGGGTATGACGGTATTTCCTGACGAGGAAGACGAACTACTTACTCATTTAGGTTTATCCAAAGAAGAAGGATGGGAGGTTAATCCTAAGTTACAAGAACATTTAAGAAAGAACCATTCTTCAAGAGGTGGACAATATATTAAAGCAAAATACGAAGAACTTGGAATACCTTTGAATTTGGTCTCGTTACTTCATGAGTTAATGAAATCTCATAATTTATCAATCCATGAATTGGAAGTTAAACTTGGAATTAGGGTGGCCGTAGCCGAGAAAGAAATTGATTTGAAACAGTTGGCTTGCATTGTTTGTATTTCTGATGCAATTGAATTCAGTGATACAAGAGTTATAGAGGGTGTCCTTGATAAGCTAATAAATGAAAATGGTGAAGCAGAAAAGATTTCGTTTAGGGAGAACATGAAGCATGTTTGTATTGGCGATAGTGTCGCAGTCGGCTCTGATGGCAGAATTATATTCTCTGGTACTTTTGTAGATCCTGATATTTTGAACTTAGCACATAAAACTATTGATTTAATTGAATCTTGGATAAGACAATATTGTGATATAGATTACAGAGCCAAAGCACATAGATTAAGATTAAAAAGCGATTTTATAATAAGGAATCTAAAGATTATTGGTGTTGATTTCGAAAGATTAGGTATTCGCATTAAAAAGGAAAACATAATAAATTTAATCGCATCAAATTCTACATGGGCCAATGACAGTAGTATGCCTCTTAAGGAACTTCTGCAGAATTCTGTTGAAGCGTGTAGATATAGAAATTTTAATACACCCGCAAGTAGAGGCTATCGGCCGGTAATTAAAGTGACATTTGATAAGGAAAATCGTCATATCATAATTTCCGATAATGGATGCGGAATGAGTAAAAATATAATACTTAATAATTTTTTAACCGTTGGTAATAGCAGAGCAAGTGACCCTGTCTATAAAAGTTTTGGATATAATTCTTTGGCACGATTTGGAACCACCAAGAACTGCAGGGATATTATAAAGAACCATCAAGAGTTCTTTGAGGGCCTGTCGAATGTGAGCCGGATAATCGTTGTTGGCCATTCACTTTCTCCTGTGGACTGGGATTATTTCAAAAAGATAATCGGTGTAAACAAAAATAAGAAGAACATTGAATGGTTTATTAGCTGTCATAGTGCCAGCAATATAGAAACTATTAAGATGTTTGCAGAGGCAATGGACATAAAGGTGGAGCAGATCGCATTGTTTGTCGCATAATGTACACACTGACGCTTTGTATGATAATAAAACCAAGGTATATATAATCAAAAGGTTTTAAAATATAAAGGGGCTTCAATAAGTCTTACTGGCGAGGATATGTTAAAAGATTTAAAAATTTTACTAGATGAAAATGAGAAAAGGTTCGGAAAATATTTGGGATACAAAAGTATATTAGTTTATTTAATTGATATATTTTCAAGCGTAGGCAGATCTAAAACTCTATCTTTTAGCCAATCTATAATTGAAAAATATCTAAATAGATTAAAAGAAGTCATCTTACAGATAAAAGATAACTTGGAAAGACTGCAGTTTAATGATATTTATGTTGGAATATTAGCTAAAGGATATGAATTTGAAAAGATATTTCAGTATTTATATATTGATGAAAATTATGTAGAAAAGGAATATTTCATTGGATTGGTATATCATTCGGATTTACCAAAGGAGTTCATTAATAAAAAAGATCTCAAGTTATATAGGCTTATTTATGATTCATATTTATATTCTAAAATGAATGGCAAAGATTACATTACATATAAAGAATTATTGCATAGCCCAGAAGTTTATATATCACCTGGTGTTTTGGGACCTACGGGATATAGGCTATAGATATTTCGCAAGCTCCGGAGACTGGCTGCCAGGACTTATGAAGTTAAATGTAGCAGTTGCATGTGGGGAGCTAGGATGCCGGTAGAAATAATAGTTGATAACTGGAACCCCAGGGGCAAGAGAAAGTACCGGTTTGAGACCTTCTGTTATGGACCTTTGAGTTGTAAGTTATATAAGGCTGGGCCTAATAGGAAAGCTGAAGGCCGGAACGGGATGGTCTATGTTGAGGAAGATTGGGTTGATGAGATGATGACTGAACACCGGGATCCGGATGAGTAGAAACTATCTCACTTTATTAATGAGGAGAGCTAGTATATGAGCTAACACCCCATGAGAATAAAAATTAGCAGGTGGTAAATCAAGAATGAAAGCTCAACTATATTTGTACGATTCTCTCCGGAGGAAATTTCAAAAATCCATAGAATTGTTTAATGATACATATACAAATAGAATTAACCCTATTTTTAAAAATATAGAAGAGGAATCTGAAGCTATAGGCTTAAAACGCACATCTAGTTGATTTCGTTGCTTGCTTTCGATTATAGAAGTAGAACGCAACACCAATCGATAATGTTGGACAAATAATTTCACACAAAAATTTGGAATTGGATGATTTATGGAGAAAGTATAAAAAAGAGATTGATGAAAGTGAAATAATAAAAAGGCTTATTAATGACCAAGATATTGATGATTTATGGGAAGATGAGAATGAAAATGAAAAAGATTCGAGCGGAAAGGTTATCCAGTTTGGCCAAGCCTATGAATATGGGCAGGGAACTATAGTAGGCGATAGCTATATAGATACTGAGTTGTTAAAAAAGGCTAAAGCAATAGAAAAAGAAGAACAGAAAAAGATCTAGCCAACCTCCCATTTTTCTCTGATTCTAGATATAAACGGATTGTTCCGCAAGCAAAAGATAATGCTGCGCTATTAGCGATGCTGTTCAATAAATATTTAAAAGATGAAATTGGCTCAAGTAGAGATAAGTGGTCACAAGATGATTACAAATTAGCTTATCAAAAACTAGAAATAATAGTACAATATATAAAATCAATTTTATAACCTTGAAAGGGTGTGACTTAATGTTAGATAAATACATTAATAAATTGGCTGAGTTATCAGATTCAGCTATACTAACTCCGTATAATTTATTAGAAAATTTACATCTAGATAATTATGTGTCAGTAAATTTTTGTAAGAAAAACGAATATATTGTAGCAGATATAGTATTTTTGGATCATAATGAAGAAATTAAATTTAGATATGTTTTTGATGATAATAATTTCTTGCAAAAAATATATCACGTTAATGGTAATGATTTAATTGAGCATTTTAATAGAGCTAAAGAAAGAAAAGAATTGATTTCTAAACTAAGAAGTAAGCATACATTCAAAAAATGTATATGACAGATCCTAATAGTATACTTTTCATTATTGGTAACGGATTTGATATAATGCATGGCGTTCCATCAATATCAACGGCGATAGAAGAGATAAAAAAACACAATTTGTACTGGGATATGACCATGATACGGAAAAAGTATTTGAAGAATGGTATCAATCCAACAAAGGGCCGAAGGAATTTCAGACAAGACTGCGAGAAAGAAAGGGACGATTCTATAATAATGATAACCCGGTATATTTAGCTTACTTTTTAAAGGATGACACCAAGGGTAATTGGTCATTCATTATCGGATGTAGATTATCCTTATTTTAAAGAGATAATCAAATATAATAGAGATAGTACTGAGATGAAATGGTGCATTAGCTGGCATAGCGTAGATGACTTAAGGAGAATAACGAGATTTGTATCAGTTATGGATATATCGAATTCAAATGTTGAACTTTTTAGAACATTTGGGGAATTGCAGGGACGATTAAAATATGAAGATGAGAACTACTTTAAAACAAATTGGAAAATAATGCTTGACGTAGATATTTTTTTACTCTATAATTACGCTACAAGGTAAAATATGCGAAAAAGAGTAAAGACATTAAAGTTACTTGAAACGTCTATTTTCAACAATCCACCCCATAGCAGTGGAAGGAGGTGCAAAACGTGAAAGAAAAATATATAAGATTCGGGGATTTTATTAAAAAGAAGAGAATAAATCATCCAGATGAATTAACTCTCAAAGAAGTATCAAAAATGCTCGGCATATCTCTTTCCTTTTTAAGTGATGTTGAAAATAACAGACGAAAGCCCTTTGATAAAGATAAAATTGAAATGTTTGCTGAAAAACTTGGTCTAACGGAGGAAGAAAAGGCAACCATGTTTGATTTGGCTGCCAGGGATCGTAAAGAAGTGCCGTCTGATATTGAAGATATTATGATGTATGGAGAAATTGGTGAAATGGCCCGTTTGGCCCTGAGGAAATCAAATTCTGGTGAAATCAGTGAAGAAGATTGGAAACAATTTATCCGAAAAACGAGCAAGAATCAAAAGTAAAAAATTAGTATTAACTTAGTATTGAAAGGACGGTGAAGATTATTGATCGAATTCAGATGGAGCAAAGTAGATAAAAGGAATAATAATACACCTATTATAAGCGATACTGAAATAGATGAGTTAGCTAAAATAATATTAGGAGACTATAAGCCGCAGCTTTTACAAGAGCCTAGAAAAATAAAGTTTGAGCATTTTCTTGAATCTTATCTTGGGGCTAACCTTTATTATAGGCATATATATTACGAAGAAAATGAAGGGAGAATTCTTGGAGTAACATCTTTCAACAATCGGGAAAAAATGTGTCTGGATACGGTCAAATTGAAGAAAAACTCCATTGTTTTAGATTTTTATGTGACAGAAGAGGGCAGGGAGGGTTTAGAACTTTTTACCGGTCTGCACGAGGGCGGACATCTATGGATGCATCAAGGTGTTTATGCTAGAAATGAAATGCAGATGTCTTTATTCGAAAACGATGCTGAATTAAAACCAGTTACTTGCTGTAGAAAAACGGATATTGAAAATTTCGGAAGGAAGGGTGGCTATAAGACCGCGGAACAGTGGAGAGAACACCAAGCTGATTATTTTGCATCTGCGATTGCCATGCCAGGCGCTACCTTTATTCCGTTGGTACAAGAAGTTCTAAAATCACAGGGGATAACAGATGGGCGTATTATTGAGGATGCAGGTTTCGATGAGTATTTTCTTGCCATAGAAATGCTCCCGAAGATTCTGGTAGATACTTATGGCGTTTCAAGAACAGCAGCCTATGTGAAATTAAGAAAATGTGGATTCGTAGTAGACCAGGAAACAGTTAACAAAGAGAAAACGCAGCTGCGGCTTTTTTAGTAAGAACAAATCAAAAATATTT
>JAQUIZ010000010.1 GCA_028683355.1 Fermentimonas sp. | reverse complement strand
TCAATGCTCTTTCAGTGTTATAATCTTTTTTGTTTGACTTAAGATGTTGAGTCAAATGCGAAATACGGTATGAAAACAATGCTATCTGCGCTTCTGGTGAGCCAGTATCAGTGTTAGACTTCCCGTGCTTTGCAAAGATTTCCTGCTTTTTAGTAGAATCTAAATACATGTTTGTTTGTAATAAAACGTTATAAAAACTTAGGGTTGCAAAGATACCTCTATTTTTTTTATTTACAAACGGTTTACTCCTTTTTTCAATTACGGCGGCGTAATTTATCACTCAGTCTATCAATGGCATCATTAATTTCCTGATCTGGTTCGATGACATTATAGTCACCCCAGAATCCGGGATCCAGGAAGTACTCAACTCTTTCGGCTATTACATCTGTAGAGCGTATTCGCTCGTTACGCGGAAATTTAATCACATTGTCGCTATATCTGTCGGTTACAGCAATCTCAGAACCGATGGTGTAGTTGGTGGCAAACAGTCCAAAGAAGCGGTTGGTCCACCTTACTCTGAACTCTACCTCGGTACTGCTGTAATTAAAATACCATTTTCCGTTATCTTCAATATAATCAACTGTGTATTGAGCTTTTTCTACCTCAACACGCATCTTGGGAGGTTTTCGTCTGATAAATATGTTCGAAGCATCCTTGCGCTCTTCTACATTCATATTAAATTCCATCCGTGCAAATGCAAGAGATTCATATTCAAGATAAATTGTTCCTCTGAAAAGAATCTCTTCATTTACGTTAAGAGGCTGGAATTTAATTTTGTAGTGTGGCTTATTGTTGATATTTATAAGTCCCTCAATATGGAATGCATAATCAGAGCCGTCTGTTCCGAATACAATCTCAGGATTTTTAGCTATATCAAGTAAGAGTGCGTCACTTATACCTCCCTGAAATTTCATGAGAACTGTATCACGCGGAGAAATATCGGTTGCCTTGCGACCTATATATATTCGGGCCTGGTCGTTGCTGTAAGATCTGTAAGATGCTTTATAAACATCAAGCACCGCTTCGACGAGTGAGATGTATCTGGAGCCTTTTTTTACTGACTCGCGGTAGAACGCCACCATCATATTTGGTTCAGCAGCATAGTTTTCAGGGATTCTGCGTAAAGCATCCTGAAGCAGATGGGTGCCATCACCTGAAATTACCTGCAGTTCGCTAAGCTGAATGGGAGAGGGGATTAATGTTATGTGATTGTTGGGGCTGTCTATAAGCGTAACAACAGGAATCTCCCTGTTAGAGTATCCCAGATGACGTATAATCAGCTGAGAGTTGCGGGAGACTGCCGGTACCCGAATTGAAAAATATCCATCCTGGTTGGTTACCGTGGATACATTTACACTTTGCACAGAAACACTTGCATTTACCAAAGGCTGTTTGGTGTCACCTCCTAAAACTCTTCCTCTCAATACATACGTTGGATTTTGCTGTTGCTCAATGTTTCCCGAATAGATGCCGGTAAACGGGAACAGGTACAGGATCAGAAAAAAAGTGATTAAGTTTTTCATTTTGTTTTGTCTCTTTTTATAAATGTGATTTATATTAAAAAGAACTATTGGCTTTTTAGCGTAACTGATTTACTTTCAACCAACAAAGAAAAGTAATTGTTGCAAATATACAAATTAATATGAGATATTTAACTGTGAGTAATATATTATTGCGGTAACCCCGATAATTGATTAAATTTGTGCGATTAAATCCGAAATAGACAATGGTATACAGATACGATTTTCTGGTAATTGGCTCAGGCATTGCCGGCATGAGCTATGCTTTGAAAGTGGCGAAACATGGAAAAGTTGCAATTATTGCAAAAAATCAGCTTGAGGAAGCAAATACATATTATGCTCAGGGAGGTATTGCATCAGTAACAAATCCCTGGGATAATTTTGAGAAGCATATTGCCGATACTTTGGATGCAGGTGGCGGTCTTTGCGATCCGCTGGTTGTAGAAAAAGTTGTGAGAGAAGCACCTGCTCAGATTAAGGAATTGATTAACTGGGGTGTGAAATTTGACAAGGATGATAAAGGGAATTTCGACCTGCACCGTGAGGGCGGGCATTCTGAGTTTAGAATTCTTCATCATAAGGATAATACTGGTGCGGAGATTCAGGTTAGCCTGATTGACACTATTCGCAGACATCCTAATATAGATGTGTTTGATAATCATTTTGCCATCGAGGTGCTCACTCAGCATCATCTGGGTCAGATAGTTACCCGTCATACACCCGGGATAGTGTGTTATGGTGCATATATTCTTAATCAGGAGACAAATGAGATTGATACATTTTTGTCGAAGGTTACAATGATGGCAACCGGGGGAATAGGTTCTGTATATCAGACTACTACCAATCCTGATGTGGCAACCGGCGACGGTATTGCTATGGTTGCACGTGCTAAAGGTGAGGTTAAAGGAATGGAGTTTGTACAGTTTCATCCTACTGCTCTTTATCATCCGGGGGCACGTCCTTCATTTCTAATTACTGAAGCTATGCGTGGCTACGGAGGTGTTCTAAAGACTTTAAGCGGGAAGGAGTTTATGCACAAGTATGACGAGAGGGGCTCGCTTGCACCGCGTGATATTGTTGCTCGTGCTATTGATACTGAAATGAAAGAGCGTGGTTATGATCACGTATTTCTGGATGTAACGTTTAAAGATCCGGAAGTAACAAAAAAACATTTTCCTACTATATATGAGAAGTGTCTATCTTTTGGTATAGATATAACAAAAGATATGATTCCTGTTGCTCCTGCCGCTCATTACCTTTGTGGTGGAATAAGCGTTAATCTTGATGGTGAAACAAGTATTGATCGTTTGTATGCTAACGGAGAATGTGCTTGTACCGGTCTGCATGGAGCAAACCGGTTAGCTTCAAATTCTCTCATCGAAGCTGTGGTGTATGCTGATGCAGCTGCTAAACACTCTATACCGCTGATAAAAGATTATTCATTCCAGGAGGAGATTCCGCCCTGGAACGCTGAGGGTACTACCTCTCCTGAAGAGATGGTGTTGATTACACAGAGTTACAAGGAGGTGGGGCAGATTATGTCGTCTTACGTAGGAATTGTGCGGTCTGATCTAAGGCTGAATAGGGCAATGAATAGACTTAATATTCTTTTTCGAGAAACAGAGGACCTGTTTCAGAGGTCTGTTGTTTCACGTGATATATGTGAATTGAGAAATATTATAAAAGTAGGCTATCTTGTTATAAAGCATGCAATGGCTCGTAAAGAGAGCAGGGGACTGCACTTTACAGTAGATTATCCTGATCGAGACCCAAATTCAGTTTTATGAAGAAATCAATTAATATAAATGGTACCCTGATTGATCTTACAACTCCACTGGTGATGGGTATCCTGAATGTTACACCTGACTCTTTTTTTCAGGGTAGCAGGAAACAGTCTGAGATTGATATAGTAAACAGGTGTAGACAGATTATTGACGAAGGTGGATCAATAATTGACGTTGGTGCACAGTCTACTACTCCTACATCAGAGTTTCTGACTTCTGCCGAAGAGGCTGAGAGATTGATGCCTGCCCTTAAACTTATCCGAAGTGAGTTCCCGGATGTAATAATTTCAGTTGATACTTTCTATGCTGATGTTGCAAAGCAGTCAGTGGAGGAGTTTGGAGCGAATATAATTAATGATGTGTCGGGAGGTCAGATTGATGATCGGATGTTTCCTGTTATGGGGGAGTTAAATGTTCCATATATTTTGATGCATATGAGGGGTGTTCCGCAAACTATGCAGAGTATGACTGATTATGATGATTTTATTCAGGATATTTTGTACTATTTCTCGGAGAAGAAAGCTCAGCTTAATTTTTTAGGTGTCAATGATGTGATAATTGATCCGGGTTTCGGGTTTAGTAAGACTCTCTCTCAAAACTATGAACTAATGGCATATCTCAAATATTTTCATATCTTTGAGGAGCCGATCCTTGTAGGAATATCCCGGAAATCGATGATTTATAAACTGCTGGGATCGACACCTGAAAATAGCCTGAACGGCACTACTGTGCTGAATAGCGTTGCATTGCTCTCTGGAGCTGACATACTTCGTGTTCACGATGTGAAAGAAGCAGTGGAGTGCATTAAAATAATCGGTAAGATGGCTGAGTACGATAAATAAAAGATATGTTTGCTCATTTTGGAATAAAGGATTTTATTGATGTTGTTCTGGTAGCTTTACTGCTGTTTTATCTTTTCAGGCTAGTAAAGATTTCAGGACTTAGGCCGCTGTTTATAGGTATACTGGTATTCATGGTTATTTGGATCCTGGTATCCCGTGTGTTTAATATGGTGCTGCTTGGTTCAATTCTTGACCAGTTTGTGAGTGTCGGTTTATTCCTGCTGGTAATTCTTTTTCAGGATGAGATCAGACGATTTTTAATGTCGCTTGGCTCAAAGAAACGATGGAACTATATCACGAAACTGATATTCCCAAGCGAAAGGGAGAAAAAGGATCAGTCGCACTTAACAGCAATTGTTCTTGCTTGTATGAATCTATCCAAAACAAATACAGGAGCACTTATTGCCGTGCAGGGTGATATTCATATGGGGTTGTATGAGCAAACCGGTGAAATCGTGAATGCCGACATTTCTTCGCGTTTGATCGAAAATATTTTTTTTAAGAACAGCCCTCTTCACGATGGTGCCATGATTATCGTGGGAAAGAAAATTAAAGCTGCAGGCTGTATTTTACCTATATCTCAAAATCCTAATATTCCTAATCATTTGGGACTTCGGCACAGGGCCGGATTAGGAATATCACAGGAAACTGATGCGAAGGTGATTATTGTATCTGAAGAGAGAGGCAGAATATCATTTGCTTCTCAGGGACGTTTGAAGCTTAATATTTCACCTGAAGATTTACAGCGTCTTTTAATTGCTGAGGAATAAAGATAACCAGATGATTTTAACTGAACTGTCAATAATAAATTACAAAAATATTACTCAGGCTGAGCTTAGCCTTTCTCCAAAAATAAACTGTTTTATAGGCAACAACGGGATGGGAAAAACAAACCTGCTTGATGCCGTTTACTATTTGTCGTTTTGCAAAAGCTATACTAACCCTGTCGATTCTCAGATTATAAAGCATGATTCAGATTTTTGCATGTTGCAGGGGAAATATGTTTCTGAGGATTCTTCACGTGAGGAGATTTACAGTGGTATACGCAGACGTCAGAAGAAACAGTTTAAGAGGAATAAGAAGGAGTATGAGCGCTTATCGGATCATATAGGACTTATACCCTTAGTTATGATATCTCCTGCAGACAGTGAGCTTATAACAGGTGCAAGTGAGGGCAGGCGGAGGTTTATGGATATAGCCATTTCTCAGTTTGATAAGGAGTACCTGCGTGCATTGGTGACATATAATAAGGCATTGCAGCAAAGAAATGCACTCCTTAAATTTGATGAGGAGCAAATTGACAATACTCTGCTTGAGCTATGGGAAGATCAGATGACTGAAAGCGGGGTGCTTATACATAGAAAACGAGCTGAGTTTATTCAGAAGCTAACTCCAATATTTAATGATTTCTATACACGTATAAGTCGATCCGCAGAAACAGTATCATTTGATTATATTTCTCAATTAAACGAGGGTGATTTCAGGAGTAGAATCAGTGGTAACCGTCAGCGGGATATAGCTATTGGTCACACTACAACAGGAATTCACCGCGATGAGCTTGAGATGCTGCTTGACGGATTTCCGGTTAAGAAAGTTGGTTCTCAGGGACAGAATAAAACATTTTTCGTTTCTCTTAAACTGGCACAGTTTAAATATCTTCTCGATACCGGAGATACTACACCCATACTAGTGCTTGATGATATCTTCGACAGACTCGACTCTCAAAGGGTCGAGGAGATAGTGAAACTTGTATCAGGGCCAGAGTTTGGACAGATCTTTTTATCTGATACTAACAGGGAGTCTCTTGACAGAATTCTTGAGAGACTTAATAATGATTCCCACCTTTATTCTGTTATTGATGGCGAGATAAATCTGATTTGATTATCAGTAGAATTAATCTGATTTAATTATCAGAAGAATTGAAGATTAATATTATGCAGAAAAAAAATAGTCAACCTTTTTCCAAGGCAATGTCTGACTTCTTTAATGTCAACAGCGGTCTCAAGATGAAGCTGGCGGAGTATCGTGCTGTAAATGGATGGCATGAGGTTCTTGGTGAGGGTGTGTCAAAATATACCAGAAATGTTTATTATCGAAGAAATATATTGTACGTACAGCTGTCGTCAGCAGTTTTGCGTGCTGAACTTCTGATGAATAAAGAAGGACTGATTAAGAAGATAAACGAATATGCTGATGCACCTGTGGTAAAGGATATTGTACTGCGTTAAAAGAATGCAGATACACCAATGTAAAATCCGTCAGGGTGGGGTGAGTCGGCTCGCTGAACCAGATCGTAATTAAGTGTTATATGTGTGTAGCCTAATCTGAAACCTGCACCTACAATAAGTGAGGGTACAAAACCATTAGAGGTAATAATTTCTCCTGTAGATTTATAGGTCAATTTCGACCAGATGTAATTTAATTCAGGCTGAGTAAAGATTGTAATAAAACGTAATGGATATGTATAACCAAAGATGTTTATACCAAGCAGATTGTCTTTGTTTTCATAATTTGAAAGTTCTGCCCTTGAGTAGTAATATTTTATGCCTGTTCCGGCCATAAAATACTTATTGAACTGATAGCCAATTTGCGGACCTAATCCAAGGTGGGTGTAGTTTCGGCTCAATGAGAGTCCTAAGCTTGCACCAAAACGCAGTTTGCTTTTGTCGAATATCTTCTGATAATCCTCGTTATTGTCTGTTAATGTCGTGCTTTCCGGGCGTGTATATACATCTCGGAATCCCTGTGCATTTGCAAAAACAGGTAAAAGTAAAAGCAGATATACTAACCACTTTTTCATTTTATCATATTTTGGTCCACAGGGACTGGTTCAGTTAACAGAAACTCTTGTAGGCTGATTGTATCAGCAATTACTTACTCTGTGGGGGGAGTTTCTGTTGGCGTTTCTGTAGGAGCTTGCTGCGAAGGAAAAGGTGTTACAGGTGTAACATCAGGTGCAGTTGAAGGGCTAAGCGGTGCAGGCTGCTGAACTTCAATCTGTGACTGAGGCAGAGCTGAACTTGAAGCTGTGTATTTAGCTGTCAGGATGCTTAGCAAGATCATAATAGCGGCTAAAGACCAGGTGAATTTCTCAAGAAAATCTGTTGTCTTTCTTACTCCCATAATCTGGTTGGATGAGGAAAAGCCGCTTGCTAAACCACCACCCTTTGATTTTTGAACTAATACGGCAAAAATCATCAGTATCGAAGCTAGCAATATCAGAATGGTGATAAAAATATACATAATTACTATTTATTTGTTTTTTCGTTTATAATCAAATACTCCAGGAAACGAATTTGGTCCGCAAAGTAACTACTTTTTTTCGGAAAAGTCAAACTTAATCGCTTAATAATTGTAAGCGCCTGCTCATATTTCTTTTGCTTGATATAAATCTTGGCAAGTGTTTCAGTAAGAAATTCGTTCCCCTCATCAACATTTTCAATTTCATCAGTTACTTTTTTCTTATTGCTGCCCCTGTTTTCATTAAAAGGGCGTATTTGTATTGTATCTGATTCGTTTTTATTTATGAAAGCATCTATAATATCTTGATGTTGAAAAGGTTCATGATCTGACTCTGTGCCGGATTTATCCCCTAATGATTCAAGATAGCTGAAGTAGTCTGTTGTTGCATAATTCAACTCTGCGCTATCAATGGGTGATTCATTAACATCTTCTTTTCCAAATGAGTTGAAGTATGAGTCCAGTAAAGCTTCAGTTCTGTCAATCTCATCCGACTGATTTCTTCCCGGCATGTAAAGCAACTTTTCATAATCATCGGGATAGATCATATAAAACAACTTTCTTCTGTCAGCACACAAAATAGCCGTTTTGGACAGCTCTTCTCCATACTGTTCATTGTCCGACAACTGTAGTTTTTTCGTGTAAAGAAGTCTTGCAGACTGGAAGTATGGATACTCATCCACAACACTTTTCAATTTGTCAATTGAAATGTTTTCCATGGATTCGCCCTCTATCAGCCGGTATAGATTTTCTTTTTCCATATTATTTACCAGTTTGACATGGTAGCGTTGAATATCTGATCCACAATTTCATCTATCAGTTCATTGATCAGCTGATCCTGAACAGTGTCGAAAACAGTGTTACTTGAGAATGTACGGTTTGCGGATATTGTCTCTTCTATATCCGGGTCATTAGTCTTATTATTGCGGAAACGCATTCTTACAGTCATCGTTAATCTTGTTTCCGAAGCAAATGCATCTTCCTGAACTGCCAGAGGAGTTAGCTGATACCCTACAATCTCACCTTCAATTTCCATATCGCCATTCTGGTCAACCAGCTGCAGCCGTGTATTACGTGTAAACATATCTGCCATTGATTCATTGAATCTTTGTTCAAGTGGCGGATACACAAGTGGTGCCTGATTTACAAAATGTCCAATAGCCAGTGATTTAGTAAGCTCATAGTCAATGGAGGCCGTTCTGAAAGAGTATGATATGCGGCAGGAGCTTGCAAAAAAGATCAGCAAAATCAGGGAAATATATTTTATACCTTTCATCAGTAGTGATTTTATTATAAATCGTATTCTTTTATTTTTCTATAAAGAGTACGTTCTGAAATTCCCAGGTCCTTGGCTGCAAGTTTTCTTTTCCCGTTATGACGTTCCAGAGCTTTGGCAATCATATCTTTTTCCACTTCACTGATAGAGAGTGCACTCTCTTCGTACTCTGTTGCCTCCTGTATGTCATTTCTCTCAGTCTCGCTGATCGAAATGTTTTCTGTGTAAGGCTCAAATTTTACCGGCACTGCCACTCTTGTC
The DNA here is from genome assembly GCA_028683355.1 of Fermentimonas sp. GTDB lineage: Bacteria > Bacteroidota > Bacteroidia > Bacteroidales > Dysgonomonadaceae > Proteiniphilum. Next base: position 28,682 of record JAQUIZ010000010.1, on the reverse strand, counting down.
CTGTCACTTGGGATTATTGTAGGATTGTGTTGTCCGCTTTCTTCTACAATACTGTTTACAACTTGCTTAAGATCTGATATGTCTTTTTTCATGTCAAACAGTACCTGATAAAGTATCTCACGCTCGTTTGCAAATGATTTGTGCTCATTTTCCTGAATCTTCGATAAAGACACCGGAAGCATTCCCACCTCATTATAAGGCAGATATTTTTGAAGTATATCAGAAGTTATAATGCGTTCCTTCTCAATTATTGAGATCTGCTCAGTGATATTTTTCAGTTGACGCACATTGCCCGGCCACCTGTAGTTTTTTAGTTTTTCTGTAGCATCCTCTGTTAAAGTTATCGAGGGCATCATATATTTTTCAGCGCAATCTCCTGCAAATTTCCTGAATAATAACGGAATGTCTTCTTTACGGTCACGAAGTGGCGGGATTCGTACAGGGACAGTATTAAGTCTGAAGTAAAGATCTTCACGAAATCTGCCCTTTTCAACAGCTTTAACAAGATTAAGATTAGTTGCTGCTACTACACGAACATCACTTTTTTCTACTTTTGAAGACCCTACTTTTATAAATTCACCACTTTCAAGAACCCTTAGCAGGCGTGCCTGTGTTGACATGGGCAATTCACCGACCTCATCCAGAAAAAGGGTTCCGCCATCAGCTACTTCAAAATAGCCTTTACGAGTGCCTGTTGCACCGGTAAATGAGCCTTTTTCATGTCCAAACAGTTCAGAGTCAATTGTGCCTTCGGGTATAGAGCCACAATTAATAGCAAAATAAGGACCATGCTTACGTTTACTGAACTGATGCACTATTTGAGGGAAGTTCTCTTTTCCTACTCCACTCTCACCTGTAATAAGAACAGAAAGGTCGGTAGGTGCTACCTGTAATGCCACATCTATTGCACGGTCCAGTTCAGGTGACGTGCCAATAATTTCGAATCGTTGCTTAATCTGTTGTATTGATTGCTTCGCCATAAGTGCGTGAATGTTTTTTATTTTACTCCTAATGAATAGGTCTTTTCTTTAAGAAATTTACCCAGTTCAACCGTATCACCATTAAGCTGTTTTATAGTATCCGGCATGATTGGCTCACCTAAAGTAATTACCATCTCTTTTCCTTTTTTATTATACAGCTCGTGACAAAGTCTCAAATTACGGAATTTCCAGCCAAACATTCTTGACAGGTAAAATGACATACTGTTTCGTCCGGAGATGTGAACAGGGATTACCGGTATTTCTGCTTTTTGAATGATCTTGAGTACGGCCGGTTGCCAGTCACGATCTTCTATTACAAACCTTCCGTTTTTAAAGTAAAGGTTGGAAATAGCTCCTGAAGGAAAAAATCCCATAGGATTGTTTTTCTGAATCTGAGCTATACTCTCTCTTATTCCGGCAAATGTAACTTTGTTCTTCTCCTCATTCTTAAGAGGATTTACAGTGATAAAATTTTCTGACATAGTGTCGATAAGTCCAAGGATATGATTAACCATCATCCTGTAATTATCTACACGGCTTGCAAAAGTCTCTATGACTGCTATACCGTCGATATGTCCATAAGGATGATTTGATACCGTAATAAAAGGTTTATCCTTATAGTTATCCAGAACTTCTATATTACGTAATATACGTTTTATTTCCAGCTTATCCAAGACATCTTTACAGAATTCGTGTCCTGTCAGATGTTTCGACCTGTTGTAAATTTCGTTTGGAACATGCAATGCTGAAACTTTTACGCCAAAATCAATGAGACTGTCACCATATTTTCCACGAAATACAGGATGAAGACCCCGAATATCATCTCTACTAATCAATGCGTCTTTCATTAGCCTATTACATGAGTTAAAGTTTAAGCAAGCTCCCTTATCAGGTTGATAATCTGCTCTCCAATATTTTTTGCTTCTTCCTCAGATCCGGCTTCCGAATAAATACGTATAATCGGTTCTGTGTTAGATTTTCTCAGATGTACCCATTTATCAGGGAAATCAATTTTCACACCATCGATATCGGCAACTTTTTCATTACTGAACTTATCTTTTATTTTTTCCAGAATATTATCAACATTTATTTCTTTTGTCAGCTCTACCTTCTGCTTTGACATAAAGTAAGGAGGGTATTTTTTTCTCAACTCGGATGGTTTCTTTCCTGACTTCGCAAGTTGTGTGAGAAACAGAGCTATACCAACCAGTGCGTCACGGCCGTAATGAGAAGCAGGGTAAATTATTCCACCGTTACCTTCACCACCTATTACAGCATCTACCTCCTTCATTTTAGCTACAACATTTACCTCACCTACAGCAGCAGCGTAGTAATTGCCTCCCCTTTGAGCTGTCACATCTCTGAGAGCTCTTGATGAGCTTAAGTTTGAAACAGTATTACCGGGAGTGTTTTGTAAAACATAATCTGAAACAGATACCAGAGTATACTCTTCTCCGAAAGGTTCTCCATTTTCACAATAAATCGCTAATCTGTCCACATCGGGATCAACAGCAAAACCTACGTCAGCTGTGGAGTTGCGTGTAAGTGAAGCCAGTTCTGTAAGATTCTCAGGCAGTGGCTCTGGATTATGAGAGAAATTGCCATGTGGTGCACAGTGCAATTTAAAGATTTCTTTTACGCCAAGTGCGTATAGTAATTCCGGAATTGCAATTCCGCCTACTGAGTTGACGCTGTCAAGTGCGACACGAAAATTTGCATCTTTGATTGCTTTGGTATCTACAAGTTCGAGTGATAATATACTTTGTATATGCTCATGAAGGTACTGTTTTTGAGTAATCTTACCCAGATTGTCTACCTCTGCAAAAGAGAAATCTCCCTTTTCGGCATAAGTCAGTATCTTTTCTCCATCTTCAGCACTAAGGAATTCACCTGCTCCGTTTAACAGTTTTAAAGCATTCCATTGTTTCGGGTTATGGCTGGCTGTTATTATTATACCACCTGCTGCTTTTTCCTTAATTACTGCAATCTCAGTAGTAGGTGTTGTAGCCATCCCAATATCAGTAACATCGCAACCCATGCCGATTAATGTTCCTGTTATTATACGATGCACCATTTCGCCTGAGATGCGGGCGTCACGGCCAACTACTATTAAGGGCTTCCCGAGTTGGGAAGTCTCTTTGATAAATGAAGCAAATGAAGCAGTGAACTTAACAATGTCAAGAGGTGTCAGGTTATCTCCCGGATATCCACCAATAGTGCCTCTAATGCCGGATATAGATTTTATTAATGTCATAGATTTTATATTTTGGTATTACCAAATCTGATTTTCGAATCTGTATTTCACATAGTCGTAATACGTGGGTTGATATTGTTGCCTGTCATTTGCAGAGCCCATATTAAAGGGGACGATTAATTTTACTACTCCATTATGGCCAACTCTGGTTAATGGTACAGCCATCCCGGGAATAGTATAATAGTTTTTTGAACTGGAGTTTACCGGACCGTAAAATTCCATCTCAAATGGCATAGTACTTGTCAGGTTTGAGAATTTAACTGAATCATCAACCATGAAATATACACCACTGAACCGTGGATATACTTTTTCTGCTATCTGAAGATTTTTTGTTGTATCCCCATAGTCAACAATATTATAATATACACCTGTTTCGGGGTCTTTGTAAAAATCATCCTGGTTAAAAATGCCGTTTTTAGGGAAGCTTTCAAGTATTGAGAAATCATTCTTCAATATAAAAAGATCGATGGCTTTCGATTCATCTTTTAGACGGTCGGCATAGGTCTTCTGATCCTTGCATGATGATGCAATAAGTAACAGTGTGGATAATAGTATAAAAATGGCTTGAAATCTTTTCATATTTATCTTTTGTATAAATAATTGTGTCTACAAAAATACATAAACTTAACTATATCTATTATTTAAAATGGGTTAATCCTCTTTAACTGCTGCTTTTAATCTTTCTTTATATTTCTCCAGACCTTTGGAGTAAATTTTCAGAGCCTCTTCCAGACTACCCTGAAACTCTCCTCCCGAAGCGTTTACATGGCCGCCTCCATTAAAGAATTCTGAGGCAAACTCATTGCAGCGAAACGACTTCTGTGATCGAAATGATAGTTTAACCATTCCCTCCTCTTCACGTATAAATGTTGAGAATATTATTCCTTTTATGCTGAGCGGATAATTTACAAACCCTTCTGTATCACCTTTACTGAAGCGGAATTGTGACTGATCTTCATTTGAGAGATACAGTAGCGCCGAATGCTTGTCATGATAAACTTCCATTCTTTGTGAAAGGGTGAAGCCTAACAGTCTGAATCTCTCTTCAGAATAGTTGTTAAACACGTTTGAATAGATTGCATCTTTGTCAATGTCTTTGCGTAATAACATGCTTATAATTTCATAAATCTCCGGATTCGCTGAATTATATGTGAAACCACCCGTGTCGGTCATCATGCCACAGTAGATCGATTCGGCCTCAGCTTTTGTTATTTCATCATATCTTCCTGCTTGGTAAAAGAATCTGAAAATAAGTTCACTCGTTGATGAGATCTGAGGTTTCGATACAACAATATCAAAGTTTTCACCGGGAGACGGGTGATGATCAATCATGATTTTTGTTGCTTTTGAATCTTCCAGAGCAGAGCACATATCTCCTGCTCTTTTTAGGATATTGTAGTCGAGGGAGAATATTAAATCAGCATTTGTAAGAATCTGGTAACCTGCTGAGGGATTGTATTCAAATATTTCGATGTCATTTGCCCCAGCCATCCATTTGAGAAAATAAGGAAATGAATTGGGGACAATAATCATAACATTTTTGCCCCTGTTTTTAATGAAATGGTACAGTGCGAGTGAAGACCCTATGGCATCCCCGTCGGGAGATAAGTGAGTGGTAATCACAATCCTTCCGGAGTTGTCTATATGGTCGATTATTTGTTCCACTATTTGTGGTTCAATTACTTCGCTTATTTCTGGTAAATTATACATTTTATTGTTTAAATCTTTGATTTTAATCAACAAAAGTACTAAAAAAATCAGTGAAATTGTGCCATCATTACTTACATCGTCAAACTTAACGCCTGAACTGTTGCATTTGTTGTGCATACTGCTATTTTGCTATAAGTGTATATGTGGATGTGAGTAAAAACATTAAAATAGTAGAAAGGGCTGCTATTAAAGGCTTAGGCCGATGGTTAAATATCCAATAACCTAAACTGAATGTGATGATAATAAGCAGAATAGCCTGGAGGGCTGTAATGCTTATGTCCGAGATCTGTGCAAAGGGAAGCGTTTCGGCTATGTAGACTATGTGTAATGTAATTTCTAAAAGTGTTTTAACGATCCACTGAAATATGGTGTTGAAGAAATCTATAATCCATAGCTTAACAGGTGAAAGGATGCTAAGTATAATTAATGGGACAACTGAATAGATAATCAGTCCTGCCAGAGGTACAATAATAAGGTTTGTAATAAAGAAATAAGTTGGGAATGTTCCGAAATAGAATAGTACAAGAGGGAAAACTCCCAGTTGAGCAGATAAAGAGATCGTAGAAAGGTTATAAATGTATCCGGCAAACTTATTTGGCGGATTGTATAACGACTTGAATCTCGGCATGAAAAACAGAATGGCAAACACGGCTCCGAAACTCATCTGGAAACTAATATCGAATAGAGAGAATGGGCTATAAATCAGTATGAAAAATGCAGCCGCTGACAGTGTGTTGAAGGTAAATCCCCTTCGGTTGATCATCTTAGCCATACAGTTTATCGTGAGCATTATGGCGGCTCTTACAACTGATGCTGACATGCCCGCAACAAAAACATATGCCCAAAGTAAAATGATAATCATCAGCTGTCTGATAATATTAGGTATACCATGTTTGCCCAGGAAAGAGAAAAGCAGATTTATAACAATGTATATTATGCCTACATGTAATCCGCTGACAGCAAGCACATGGGCAGTGCCGGAGACACGAAAAGCCTCCTGCAGGCTTTCAGTGAGATCATCTTTATATCCAAGTGTTATAGCTGAAATAAATGCATACGCTTCATCTTTCAGCTTAAACTTTTTGTAAAAATTCAGAGCTTTTATCCTGAACCTTTGTGATGCTGCTTTAATTGAGACTGATTTCCTGTTTGTCTTTTCCCAAGCCGCTGAGGGGATATATGCTGATCCTGAATAGCCCTTTATTTTCATATAACGTGCATAATCAAAATTATCAGGGTTGTCAAAGTTTTTAAATGGCTGCATTCTTGCAAAAAACAGTATCTCATCACCAGGTTCAAGCTGCCGGGATTTTTCTGTTTGCTGAATATATAGAATTACTTTTTTCTCCTCCGGATCATTGATCTTCACGTTACATGCAACTGTTTTTGGTTTAACTTTAGGAATATCTGTAACAGTTCCTATATAATAATGTGTGTTTTCAGGAAAATTGAAGTGAGCATGTTGATCTTGCTGATGATACTGTACCTGCGTTAGTGAGAGTATAAATAAAAAGGTGCCGGCACCAAATAGCCATCTGAAACGGAATATTTGTTCTTTTTGCACAAAAAGTGAAATTGAGATGAGAAGGATTCCGGATATTCCTGTGATATGTTTAAAAGTATCAGAGAAACCGGGAAAGTGTGAGGAGATAACAATGCCTGTTATTACCGGAAGTAATAATCGTAAAAAAGGTGCTTTCCCAATTCCTTCGGACATATATAATTAAAGGTTAATGAAATGGGAGTCTGTTCTTAAAACAGAAAACTCCAGGATAGAAATGATGCAGACTCTAAAGGGCTTTTAGTTGCCTGATTGTCTCTTCCGGGTTCTCAGACGAGAAGACAAAACTACCTGCTACAAGTGCATCTGCACCCGCATCTACCAGTTTTCGGCCGGTTTCAAGGTTTACACCCCCGTCTACTTCAATAAGCGCTGGCGAGTTGTGTTTGAGAATCAACTCTTTAAGCTGTGTGACTTTTTTTACTGAATTTTCAATAAATTTCTGGCCTCCGAACCCGGGATTAACAGACATCAGTAGAACCATGTCGAGGTCTTTAATGATATCTTCAAGTAAAGAAACCGGTGTATGTGGGTTAAGTGTAACAGCAGGTTTCATTCCATTGTCCCTTATTTGCTGAACAACTCTGTGCAGATGTGTGCAAGCTTCAAAATGAACATTCATGTATGTGGCACCGGTAGCTGCAACCTCTTTAATAAACTTTTCGGGTTGTACAATCATAAGGTGTGTATCAAGTGGTTTTTTTGATACTTTCTTTAGAAGGTTGGTAACTGCAAACCCAAAAGAGATATTGGGCACAAACACACCATCCATAATATCAAGGTGGATCCAGTCTGCTTCGCTGCGGTTTAGCATTTCAATGTCCCTTTCGAGATTAAGAAAATCAGCCGCCAATAGTGATGGGGCAACAATTGTGCTCATAATTAACAAATTTATTTATTCAAAAGTAGTCGAAAAATTTTAAACATCCAACTGCTTTTTGGAGCACCATTATAAAACACCGGAAGTGTTAGTCGTGGTATATCATTATAATTGGTCCCCGGTAAATTAGTCTGTTAGTTTAAACATAGTATCCTTTCAGGGAAAGATAGTCTGTTTTCGATATATATACATGCCGCAAATTGTCTGATGATGGTCGAAGTGAATTTCGACGGACCAGCTTTACCGGTTTTGTATCCGTTATTATTATCAGGAATATCTGGAATTATTAAACTCATTTGCGTTTCTGTTTGTTTAATCAAAACGTAACATATTATTCAATATTGTAACGAGTTAAATAAAACATGTAAATTATTCCTTATGTGTATAATTTACATATCTTTGCAGCGAAATAATTAAAAAAAGGATTAAAATGAAGAAACTGATTTATTTACTTATGACGGCAGGCATTCTGCTCATGTCATGTCAAAATAAAAATTACTCTATAAAAGGTACTGTAGCTGATGCAGCATACGAAGGAACTAATGTATATATGCAGCAAATGACGGATGATGCTATGGTTGTCACCGACACTGCAGTAGTTCAGAATGGCGAGTTCACATTCTCCGGAGTGGCTGATACAACTTATCTACGCTTTATTTCTCTTGACGAAAACGTTAGTTATGAGCAGGAGATCAGAGTACCTGTTCTTGTTGAACCGGGCAATCTTAAACTGACTTTCGATTCGGTTATCACTGTTAGCGGTACCCCGGTTAATGATGCCTATAACGATATGAGAGTTGAACAACGTGTACTGGTGGGAAATATACGTGAAGTAGTTAACCGTTTTAATTCTGCCAGGTCAGAAGGAACTTTGACAAGTGAACTTGAGGCTGAAATTAACCAGGAGTATGACAATATCAGTGATCAGCTGACAGATCTGAATTATAATTTTGTAAAGAGCAACATAGGAAATCAGCTTGGTCAGTATGTATTTGTTTCCTCATCATCTATGTTTAAACCTGTGCAGCAAAAAGAGATACTTAGTCTTGCTGATGATTCATTTAAATCACAGGAAAACGTAAAGCGAATTGCAGATCGTTTAGAAAGTCTCGATAATGTGGCAGTAGGTAAAAAGTTTGCAGATTTTACTTTAAAAGATCCTGAAGGAAATGATGTCTCTCTGTCAGATTATGCAGGACAAGGTAAATATGTGCTAGTAGATTTCTGGGCTGCATGGTGCGGACCTTGTCGTCAGGAAATGCCAAACGTTGTAGCTGCTTATGATAAGTATAAATCAAAAGGCTTTGAGGTAGTCGGCGTTTCTTTTGATCAGGATTATGAAACATGGACAAAGGGAATTTCAGACCTTAACATGACATGGCCTCAGATGTCTGACCTGCAATATTGGGACAGTCCGGTTATCGACCTTTATGCTATTATCGGAATTCCTCATACTGTACTTCTCGATAAAGAGGGTGTAATTATTGAAAAAGATCTTAGAGGAGATGCTCTTGATGCAAAACTGGCTGAATTGATGCCTTGAGGTATCGCCTGTGTAATTAGATAAAACATAAATTGAAGTGGATCGTAATGGTCCACTTTTTTTGTGTCATGCATCAAAGATAAACTGTAACTACAAGATAGGTACATTCGCTATATCAATACTGTATCAACTCTGTAGTATCCCTGTATCAACACTGTAAAATATTGATGTTGATACACCCCATTCTCATTTTATCTGCTACATATATTATATTTATTATAATCAGTATAGATTGTATATGTTTTGGATTACACCTTTTATTTTTAAGACATATTGCATGTTAAAATCTACCAAAGTTGAATAAATTCTCGTTCGGAGTGCATTAAATAGTTTTCAATATAAAATTTATACCTATTTTTGTACAAAAGAGATTAAACATGAAACCATCTGAAAGAATCCTCATTTTGCTTTTGGGTGTCTTTCTGACCTTTTTTTACACCACGTCACTGTCTGCACAGAGCAGAAGTTTTACTGTAGTGATAGACCCCGGTCACGGGGGAAGAGATCCCGGTGCATTAGGGTCAACATCCAAAGAGAAAGATATTGTATTGTCAGTCGGGCTGAAGTTAGGAAAGCTTATAGAAAACAATCACCCTGATGTAACTGTTTTATATACCCGGGATAAAGATGTTTTTGTTCCTCTTAATCAAAGGGCTTCAATTGCCAATAAGGCGCACGCTGATCTCTTTATTTCTATACACTGTAATGCCCTGGACCGAAAGAGAACTTCACCACAAGGTGTGGAAACGTTTATTCTTGGTTTACACAGGAGTAATGATAACCTGGATGTGGCAAAAGCAGAAAACGCTGTAATTATGTACGAGGAAGACTATTCTGTTAAATACGAGGGGTTTAACCCCAATGAGCCGGAGTCGTATATAATTTTTGAATTTATGGCAAATGAGTTTCTTGATCAAAGTGTTCAGCTTGCATCGTTAGTGCAGACCCAGTTAGTATCAAACTCTAAGAGGGTAAACAGAAATGTACGGCAGGCAGGTTTCCTGGTATTACGTGAAGTTGCAATGCCGAGCATACTGGTTGAATTGGGGTATATAAGCAATAAACAGGAAGAGAGTTATTTGAAAAGCAGTAACGGACAAACATCTTTGGCAAACTCTATTTATAATGGTTTCAGAGAGTATAAAAGAGAGCACGACAAAAAGAGCTTTATTTTCTCGAACCAGAGTCCGAGGCCAACAGGCAACAGGCCGGCAGCTACAGTTTCATCCTCTGGCGGAAAAGAGTATAGAATCCAAATTTTCGCTTCTGCGAGCAAGCTCGAAAATGGTGCTCCGGAATTTAAAGGTCTTGGCCCGGTAGATTTTTATAACGATGGTGGTTCATACAAATATACCTATGGTAAGACTGATAATCCAAATGACTTGAAAAGTGAACTCAGAGAGGTAAAGAAAAAATTTAAGGATGCGTTTATAGTTGAGTTTGAAAATGGTAAACGTGTTAAGTAAACAGTTTTTTAGGGATGAGAAGTAACCTGAGCAGGAATGCGTTAATCGGACTGGCCTTTATTGCCAGCTTGTTTATGATATATTTCGGGATGAATTTCCTGAAAGGAGCAAATGTTTTTAAGAAACAGAATCAGTATTATGCAATTTTCGGAGATGTCTCAAAATTGCTGATATCTTCACCTGTTTACGTTAAAGGTTATCAGGTAGGACTTATCAACAATATAAAAATGACTGCCTCAGATCCAATTCAGTTTTTGGTAGGGATAAATCTGGAAGAGGATATTAGAATTGCCGAAGGCAGCTATCTCGAATATGGCATAGATATGTTTGGAGCATCTACAGTTAACCTGGTTTTAGTCTCTTCCGACAAGTACCTGCAACCGGGCGATACTCTTTCGGGTGACAAGGAGTTGGGATTAATGGACGGTGTTGCAGGAGTAATGCCGAGAGCTGACTCAATACTTATGAAAATTGATTCTATCGTGTATTCATTAAACAGGCTCATTTCTCACCCTGTGTTGGAAACTTCAATTGTAGGTATTGGGTCTACTGTTGATCAGCTGAATAATTCGAGCAAAAGTCTGAACAGGATAGTGAATTCACTGGAGAAAGATCTTCCCGAGATTAGCAAGAACCTTAATGCTGTTTCAGGAGATCTGAAAACAGTGAGCAGCGAACTTTCTCAATTAGATATAAATGATACTTACGCTTCGATAGATGAGACAATAAATAATTTAAAAATGTTAACTGAGAAATTCAATAGTAACAATAATTCATTGGGATTATTGATGAATGATACCCGGCTGCATGATAGCTTAAATGTTACAATAGATAATGCAACCAGACTTCTTGAAGACATAAGAGAGAATCCTGATCGATATTTGACGATAAGATTGAAGTTATTTTGAATTTTCCTTAAATAGAATTATTCTAAATAGGAGGCTATTTGATAAATAGATTGGAACTCTCTGTTTGACCGACATTAAGTAACTTTTGCGTAACAAATTTGTAAATTTTAAATACTCAAAGGATATTTTTATATCTGCTTGTTAATCAGCTCTATTTAGTTTTGCAAAAACGTGTAAAGACCTTAAGTTGAGGGTGTTGGATGTATTTGATTGATAAATAGCATGTTTTTCCAGAATTAAATTTCAATAAAAAGTTTCATTTTTTTATCTCGGTTTTTTTTTCAAAATTTGTAAGTCAATAGCGAAAGTAGAAAATCAATTTTTTGAACTAATTTTTTGAACTAATAGAACTAAATGAATAGTAATTGCACTGATTTATGGAACAACTGTCTTAATGTTATTCGGGATAACATACCTGAACCTGCATTTAATACATGGTTTGCACCAATTGTTCCTCTGAACTACGAGAATCAGGTGCTTACAATACAGGTTCCAAGTCAGTTCTTCTATGAGTATCTTGAAGATAAGTATCTTGATCTCATACAACAGACTCTTTATCGTGAAATTGGTGAAGGCACAATACTTAACTACAGGATTCTGGTTGAAACAGAAAGCAATACTGCAGTTGAAATGCGGGGAGAAAGTAAAAATTTCGCCGCAATTGACAGCAATCAGAATAAGAGAGTAAGTGCTAAGGTTCCAAGTCCTTTCGACAGAGTGGAAACGCCGGAGTTTGATTCACAGATAAACTCGAAATATAGTTTCAATAACTTCTTTGAAGGAAACAGTAATAAGTTAGCCAGAACGGCAGCTGATGCAGTTGCAATGAATCCTGCCAAAACTGCTTTCAACCCTTTCTTCCTGCACGGTTATTCAGGTGTTGGTAAAACTCACTTATGCCACGCAATAGGATCAAAGATTCTTGAACTCTATCCTGATAAGAAGGTGCTTTATATCTCAGCACATCTGTTCAAAGTTCAATATACTGATGCAAGAAGATTTAATACTATCAATGATTTTATTAATTTCTATCAGGGTATAGATGTACTCATTATTGATGATATACAGGAACTCTCTGGATTAGAGAAAACTCAGAATACTTTTTTCCACATATTTAATCATCTTCATCAGAATAACAAGCAGCTGATTATGACATCAGATTGTGCTCCTATGGATATGCAGGGTGTGGAAGAACGACTTCTTACCCGTTTCCGATGGGGTTTAACTGCTATGCTTGAGCGTCCGGATAAAGAACTACGCAAGAAGATTCTGCAAAATAAGGTTTTGTCTGATGGTCTTTCTATCCCTGAAGATGTAATTGATTATATTGCTGAAAGTGTAACAGAGAATGTTCGTGACCTGGAAGGTATAATTGTTTCACTTATGGCTCACTCAATTATCAATAATCGTGAAATTGATATGAATCTTGCACGAAGGGTAGTTGAACAAAGCATTAAGTTTGAGAAAAAACGTATCACTGTACAGAAGATACAGGAGACAGTGTCTGAGTTTTATAGCATCAAAAAAGAACTTATTCATTCTGCTTCTCGCAAACGTGAAATTGTGCAGGCACGCCAGGTAACAATGTTTTTCATAAAAAAACATACCGAATTATCTCTTTCACAAATCGGTGTTCAGGTAGGGAACCGTAGTCACGCCACTGTGCTTCATGCCTGCAATACGGTTAAAAACTACTATGAAGTAGATAAAAGCTTCCGTTCAGATCTCGAAGAGATAGAGAGATTACTTAATTCATAATCAGATCGGGACCTTTAGGTATTATCCAAAACAATCACATTTTTTCCTTTTCCCTATTGTCTAAGTAAAGTAAATAGCTATATTTGCTGAACTCAAGTATATCATATAAGAAATGAAGTATTTTTATAACAGCAATATAATTCTGATTTTGCTGTTTATAAGTTTTTCTCTACATGCACAAGTGCCTGACGGATTCTATTCATCAGCAGAAGGTAAGAGTGGGGCCGAACTTAAAACAGCGCTGTTTAATACAATAAGGAATCCCGAGGTTGTTGCTTATTCAGAATTATGGAAAGCATTTGAGATTACTGACTCCCGGAAGAACAATACTGTGTGGGATATGTACTCCGATAAAAGTGTCGGATCAGCTGATTATTACTTTACTTTCTCAACTGATAGATGCGGGTCATATAAAAAAGAGGGTGATTGTTACAACAGGGAGCATATTCTGCCGAGAAGCTGGATTAAAGGTTCCCGACTGCTTGAGACAGACCTCTACCACGTATACCCTACTGACGGATATGTGAATAACCGTCGTTCAAATCTTCCTTTTGGTGAGGTTGGTATCATAACCTGGGAGTCAACTAACGGCTCCAGGATTGGACAAAATACTTTCGGTAATTATACAAAAACTGTTTTTGAACCTATAGATGAGTATAAAGGTGATATTGCCCGTACATATTTCTATATGGTTACAGCTTACGAAGATATTGTTCCAGAATGGACTTCTGATCAATTAGGCGGAAGCAGTTATCCCTGTTTCAATGAGTGGGCGCTGGGTCTGCTTCTAAAATGGCACCGCGAAGACCCTGTAAGCTTAAAAGAGGTGCGCCGAAACGAAGAGGTGAGCAAAATACAGGGTAACAGAAATCCATATATTGACTATCCTGAACTGGTGGAGCATGTATGGGGTGTGAACAGCTCAATTGCTTTTGAATCAGAAAAGCTTATTAATAGTTTTTTACTGATTGAATGTAGCCCCTTCGAACGCTGGCTTGATCAGCAAGGCTGGGTACAAAACCTTAAGCAGTATTTAATCAGAGAAAAGTGATGAGGAGAGTTTGTCTTACACTTTTTTTATTCCCAATCTTCTTTTTTTTAATTTATGAATCTGTTAAAGCAGATTCTCTTAAGATTGCATTAATAACTGACCTGCATTACCTGTCCCCCGATCTTGCAGTTGAAGGTGATGCGCTGACTGCTTATGAAAAGCTGACCGGCAGGAATATTAAAGATCTGCACGAAGTGTATGATAAGGTACTTAATGATTTAATAAATGAGAGCGTTGATATACTTCTTGTTGCCGGTGATATTACAAATCATGGTGAGAAGTTAAGCCATACAGGATTTATTGAAAGAGTAATGCCACTGACAGAATCGGGTACACGTGTTTTTGTGATTCCCGGCAATCATGATATTAATATTCCGGATGCTAAAGCTTATACAGGTACTAAGGTTACGCCGACAGAAAGTGTTGCCAAAGATGAGTTTGTGTCGCTGTACAAATCATTTGGGTATGATGGGGCCCTCAGGAGAGATGAGGCTTCTTTAAGCTATTTGTCTGTATTAAATGAGAGTACATGGCTTCTTGCTATTGATACAAATCGTTATGATGAGTATGATAAGGGTTATACTTCAGGTGGCAGAATAAAGCCGCAAACAATGGAGTGGATACTGGATATTCTAAAAGAGGCTGATAGTAAAGGTGTAAGAGTATTAGGGATGATGCACCACGGTTTACTTGAACATATGTTGTATCAGAACACATTCTTTCCGGATTACCTTATTGAAAATTGGCAGGAAAATGCAGGTCTGCTTGCAGAAGCGGGACTTGAAGTTGTTTTCACAGGTCATTTTCACTCTAATGATATAACTTCATATACTACAACTTCGGGAAAAACAGTTTATGATGTTGAGACTGCCAGTCTTGCTCAATATCCTTTTGCATACAGAATCATGAAGTTAAGTGACAACGATCTCTCTATTGACACTCGATTTGTTACTGCGACACCCGGCAATCCTGATTTAGAAAAAGAGTACCTGAGAAAGCTTGAAACAATTACCCGGAGAGTTGCTGACAGCAGACTGAAAAATCTTGGCATTCCTTTATCGGGTGAGATGAAGGAGGTGGTTGCCGATCTTATAGTTAAGCTAAATATAGCACATGTTAGGGGCGATGAGAAACAAGATCCGGAGGTAATAGCTGCAGTGAAAGCCTTTGCTTCATATTTAGGAAATGAAGCTGAAGAGGAAGATTACTCTTTTGATTTTCCACCCGAAGATAATAAGCTTGTTATAAAATTCAGCTCTCCCGAAGATAATTAAGTAACAGGACTGTTATGACGAATAATATTGAGCGTTTAAAATTTTGTATGAAGTCCGGCACTATTGAGGCCGGTTGTGATGAAGCGGGACGGGGTTGTTTAGCCGGACCTGTATTTGCAGCCGCGGTCATACTCCCTGATGATTTCAATTGTACAGAGCTTAATGACTCAAAACAGATGACTGTAAAGCAGAGGAGTGAACTGAGACTGGTAATCGAAGAAAATGCATTATGTTATGCTGTTGCATCATGTTCACCCGAAGAGATTGATCAGCAGAATATACTATGGGCTTCCGTATCTGCAATGCACAAAGCACTGGGCCGGCTGAAGGTTATTCCTGAACATATTATTGTTGACGGAAATCGTTTCAGGCCTTTTAATGAAATACCATACAGCTGCGTTGTAAAGGGTGATGCAAAATATCAGTCGATTGCAGCAGCTTCAATACTTGCGAAAACGTACAGGGATGAATATATGAAGAGTCTGCATCTGCAGTTTCCGGAATATAACTGGGATTGCAATAAAGGATACCCTACTCCTGCTCATAAAAAAGCAATTCGTGAAAATGGGATCACTGTTCATCATCGCAAGAGTTTTAACCTGTTTGAGCGACAACTCGAGATAGATTTTTAAGTATCAGGATCGCCTATTATTCAATCCTGATAAATCTTCTGAGATTACTGTCGTAGTTATATATTTCACCTTTGTCAATATGATAATACCAGCCCATTACAATCAGATTACCCTCTTTTACTCTTTTCTTTATATAGCTGTATTTTAAAAGGTGATTCATCTGTTCCACTACATTTAGCTGCTCTGTAAAAAGACTGCGTTCATCAATGCTGATCTTGTTTTTTGCTATCTTTTCCTCTACAACTTTTTTAACAGGATGGGCAAGTTCCATCCATTTTTTAGTATGTGGAAGGTTTTTGAGCTCTTTATCCTGATATAGTGCGGCACAACCTCCGCAATTGGAGTGCCCGCATATAACAATGTTGCTCACATTCATTCTGTTAACAGCAAATTCAATTGCAGATGTTGTTGCCAAATATGTATCGGAATGTCTTTTATAATGAGGAACCAGGTTTGCTATGTTTCTTACGACAAAAAGTTCTCCCGGAAAGGTTTGTGTTATCAGACTGGGAACTACCCGTGAATCGGAACAGCCAATAAAGAGTGTGTGCGGATTTTGTTTTTGTCCCAGTTCTTCAAAAAACTGCTGACGGGGTATAAACTCATTAGCCTTGAATTCTTTAATGCCTTCAAACAGCCGCTTATAGTATAATGAATCTAATTTTTCTTTCTCACGTAACTCCATGCGTTAAAAATCTTATTTGTAAGTTTTCCATGTAATAACATTTTAAACGCACTTTCGTTTAATTTTTTGAATTGAGTTATAACAGCTATAATACTACGATATCATATCTTAGATCCATATAATTATACTTTCAGACTCAGCTGTATCCTTTTCCGCTCCAGGTCGACTGATAAAACCTTCGCATTCACATGCTGATGAAGAGATACCACCTCGCTTGGGTTTGAAATAAAGCGGTTTGCCATTTCAGAAATATGAACCAGGCCGTTTTCTTTTATACCAACATCTACAAAGCATCCGAAGTTGGTAATGTTAGTAACAATCCCAGGCAAGATCATACCCTCTTTCAGATCATTGATTGTACGGATATTTGGATCAAATTCAAGTACTTGTACTTTAGAACGCGGATCCCTTCCCGGCTTTTCAAGCTCCTGCAAGATGTCTGTTAATGTTTCCTCACCTACAGAGTCTGTTTTATATTTGTTTGTTTCAATACTGTCAATAAGAGATTTGTTATTGATTAATTCTTTAACAGTGGTGTTCAGGTCCTTTGCCATTTTCTCAACAATAGTGTAGCTCTCAGGGTGGACAGCTGAGTTATCCAGTGGATTCTTAGCATCAGGAATACGAAGAAAACCTGCAGATTGTTCAAAAGCTTTAGGGCCAAGGCGCGGCACCTTTTTCAACTCTTTACGTGACTGAAAAGGTCCATTCTCACTTCTGTAATCAATAATATTCTGCGCCAAAGAACCACCCAGTCCTGATACATAAGTAAGGAGATGTTTGCTGGCAGTGTTAAGATTAACACCCACCAGGTTTACGCAGCTCTCAACAGTCTGGTCCAGCGACCGTTTAAGTTTATTTTGATCCACATCGTGCTGATATTGTCCCACACCAATAGATTTAGGATCAATTTTCACAAGCTCGGCAAGAGGATCACTTAATCTTCTGCCAATTGATACAGCGCCGCGGACAGTAACGTCATAATCAGGAAACTCCTCCCTTGCAATCTTTGAGGCTGAGTAAACCGAAGCGCCGTTTTCACTAACAACAAACACCTTCACCTCTTTTTCGTAACGCAGGTTTGTAATGAACCTTTCGGTCTCCCTGCTTGCCGTTCCATTCCCAATTGCAATTGCATCAATCTTATATGTGGAAACCATCTTCACAACTTTATTGCCCGCTTTTGAAAACTCATTTTGTGGTGGATGAGGATAAATAGTTTCGTTGTGCAACAGGTTACCCTGCTCATCAAGACATACTAGTTTACAACCTGTGCGAAACCCGGGATCTATTCCCAGAATCCTTTGCTGACCAAGAGGTGGAGACAGCAGTAATTGTCGCAGATTTTCAGCAAAAACTGCGATGGCCGATTCATCTGCTTTTTCTTTCGAGAGAGCGGCAAACTCAGTCTCTATTGATGGTTTTAGTAGTCTTTTATAAGCGTCAGTTACAGCGTCTTCCACATGGTCGGCTGCTTCAGTATCATTTTTTGCATAACGGGGAACCAGCCTGTCCAGGCATTTATCCTCTTCAGCTGAAATAGATACTCTGAGAAATCCTTCTGACTCACCACGGCGAATAGCAAGTAAACGGTGAGAGGGACATTTGGCGAGTGGGGCAGCAAAATCAAAATAGTCGGCATACTTTTCTCCCTCTTGCTCTTTGCCATTCACTACTTTAGATGTTATAACCGCCTCACGCGAGAATATGTTCCTGACAATTTGTCGTGCCCGCGCATCCTCATTAACCCACTCTGCAATTATATCACGTGCACCCTGAAGAGCATCTTCCACATCAGTCACCTCGTCATTAATAAATTCTGATGCTTTAGATGATACTGAACCGGACTGCTGATCCATAAGCCATTTGGCCAACCCTTCCAGTCCTTTCTTGCGGGCTTTTTCGGCTCGTGTTTGTCGTTTAGGCTTAAAAGGAAGATAAATATCCTCAATCTCTGTACTGTCCCAACTTTCCGAAATCTGCTTTTCAAGTTCCGGAGTTAGTTTTTCCTGTTCAGAAATAGATTTTATAATGAACTCCTTGCGTTTTTCAAGCTCAAGGAGCTTTTCGTTCATCTCTTTGATGTTTGCAATCTGTACTTCGTCAAGACCGCCCGTAGCCTCTTTCCTGTATCGGCTGATAAAGGGAATTGTGGCTCCATCGCCTAGAAGTTTAACAGTGCTCTCAACGTTTTTTTGTGATATGTTTAGCGATTTCGCAATAAGTGAAATAATTACAGACATAGGTAAATGGTTTATGTGGACTACAAAAGTACAAGAAAATTATGTATTTTTGTTCAACTGCTTATCAGGATTGGAGTGGTTTGTAAATTAATATATAAAGAATGGCAAAACTTAAATCGGTTTATTTTTGCAGTAATTGCGGATATGAATCACCTAAGTGGATGGGGAAATGTCCGGCTTGCGGCGAGTGGTCAACATTTGTAGAAGAGTTGGTACGCAAAAATGCAGTTTCAGCACAGGAAGACACTCGTTCATTTAGTGATATCAAAAGCAAGCCTCTGCCGCTGAAAGATATTAAAGCAGATGAAGAGCAAAGGATTGATATGAGGGATGAGGAGTTGAACCGTGTTCTGGGCGGTGGACTTGTACCTGCATCAGTTGTTCTTGTTGGTGGTGAACCGGGTATTGGGAAATCAACGCTCGTGCTGCAGACAATACTAAAACTCAAAGGTGTTCGCTCACTATATGTTTCGGGAGAAGAGAGTGCCCGCCAGTTGAAACTGAGGGCTGACAGGTTGTCTATTGAAAACGATGATTGCTTGCTGCTTTGTGAAACAAATCTCGATGATATCTTTAAACACGTAAAGGAGGTTGCACCTCAGCTGTTGATTGTAGATTCTATTCAGACCATCTTTACCGAATCGCTCGAATCATCTCCGGGCAGTATATCTCAGGTTCGCGAATGCGCATCTTTATTGCTAAAGTACGCCAAACAAAGTGGAACACCTGTTTTGTTAGTAGGTCATATTACAAAAGATGGAAGCATTGCAGGACCCAAGATCCTGGAACATATTGTTGATGCAGTACTGCAGTTTGAGGGCGATCAGCATTATATGTACCGTATCTTGCGCGGAATAAAAAACAGATTTGGGAGTACAGCAGAATTAGGAATATACGAAATGAACCATAGCGGCTTACGTGAAGTAAGCAATCCTTCGGAACTATTGCTTACACGTAATCATGATGAATTAAGCGGTGTTGCAATTTCAGCCGCAATTGAAGGAATACGTCCATTCCTGATAGAGACACAGTCGCTTGTAAGCACAGCGGCCTACGGTACCCCACAGCGTTCAACTACAGGGTTCGATGCGAGAAGATTAAACATGCTGCTCGCTGTTTTGGAGAAGAGAGCAGGCTTTAAGCTGGCGCAAAAAGATGTATTCCTGAATATTGCAGGCGGGCTCAGAGTTAATGATCCCGGAATGGATCTGGCAGTCATAAGTGCTGTACTGTCTTCAAGTCTCGACATATCGATTGATAACGATACATGCCTGTGCGGTGAAGTGGGTCTTTCCGGCGAAATCCGACCGGTCAACCGCATCGAGCAGCGAGTGCAGGAGGCAGATAAGCTTGGTTTTTCACGTATACTGATTCCACATAATAATCTGAAAGGCTTTAATAAAAAGCTTTCAATTGAAATTAAAGAGGTAAGAAAAGTAAGCGATGCTTTCAGGATGCTTTTTTCATAGATAACCGGAAAGGGTTTAAAGAAATCCATAATTATCCCCGAACCTTTTTGTAACTTAAAAAAATATCTTATATTTGCATCCTCAAAAGAAACGGTACCTTGGCCGAGTGGTTAGGCGTCGGTCTGCAAAACCGGTTACGGCGGTTCAAATCCGCCAGGTACCTCAAGAATAAGAATCCTCTTCGTCTGTTTTATTTCTATCCTTTTTAAAAGCCTCGGATACAGAGGCGAAGTTCTCTTTCCATGATTCAGATACAGAGTCGAAAAACTTCCCTGCACTATCTTTGATCACGTCCCATTTACTGTCTGCAATATCCTCATACTCATCCAGTTTAGCAGATAGATTATCTCTGATTCCCTTTAAGTTATCAAGCTGTTCACGATATTCCTCTTTTGCGTCTTCAGCAATCTCGTCAGCTTTCTTCTCCAGTTTGTCAATATACTCTACCAACTCATCAAGCACTTTGTGTGTTTTCTGTTTGAATTCTTCCTTTTTCATACGATTAAAATTATTAATTCTTAAATGTGTCAAATGGAACTCGCTTTAATCATCTTTTTGGTAATAATGATGTTAATGCTCGTTTCACAAATTGGATTTTAATAGTTTAACTTTAAATATAAAACACTTAAATATAAGATTGGTTCAATTTGTCATTTTTATTAAAACAGCATAAAATCTACAATATGGAATATCATTATGATAGCGAAATCAGTGAAAATATGTATCTTTGCAACTTATTTATTGAAAATTAATTATGCTGAATATTGTAATTTTTGGAGCTCCGGGATCAGGAAAGGGTACCCAGAGCGTAAAGCTTTCTGAGAAGTATGGTCTGGAACATGTTTCAACAGGTGATATGCTGAGAGCTGAGATAGAGGCTAATACTGAGTTTGGACAAAAAGCGGACTCATATATTTCTAAAGGTCATCTTATTCCTGATGAGGTTATGATCGAGAAGCTGGATGATTTGATGAGGAAAAAAAACGGTGTAAAAGGTTTTATTTTTGACGGCTTCCCCAGAACATTGGCTCAAGGTAAGGCTCTCGACGAGATGCTGGAAAAATATGACGAGAAAGTGTCTGTGGTACTGAGTCTCGAAGTTGAAGAGGAAGAGCTTGTAAACCGCATCCTTAAAAGGGGTGAAATATCAGGTCGCTCTGACGATAACAGGGAGACTGTTGAATCAAGATTAAATGTTTATCGCAATCAGACTGAACCATTAAAAAGTTTCTATAACGAGCGGTTTAAACTTGTCAGAATTCCGGGACAGGGTAGCATTGATGATATATTCGATTCAATTTCTACTGTAATTGACAGAATAATTGCTTAAATTAACCGGATACTTAATTATAAATTGAAATGGCGGAAACAAATTTTGTAGATTACGTAAAGATATTTTGCCGCTCAGGAAAGGGCGGTCGCGGATCTGCGCATTTCCGCCGTGAGAAATATGTTCCTAAAGGCGGACCTGACGGAGGTGACGGTGGAGAAGGCGGAAGTATAATTCTGCGCGGAAACCGCAACTTCTGGACGTTATTGCACCTGCGTTATAAGCGACATATTTTTGCAGGACACGGAGAGCCCGGAACTGGCGCCCAGAGGTCAGGTAAAAAAGGAGAGTCAAGAATAATTGATGTCCCCTGTGGCACAGTTGCATATGATGCCCATACAGGAGAGTTCCTGTGTGATATAACAGATGACGGGCAGGAGGTTACACTTCTTAAAGGAGGACGGGGCGGCTTAGGTAATCAGCATTTCAAAACATCAACCAATCAGGCACCACGTTACGCTCAGCCGGGAGAGCCATATGAAGAGCGTTGGATAATTCTTGAGCTGAAACTGCTGGCAGATGTTGGTTTGGTAGGTTTCCCAAATGCAGGAAAATCTACACTTCTATCTGTTGTGTCTGCAGCCAAACCTAAGATAGCTAACTATCCTTTTACAACTCTTGAGCCTAACCTCGGTATAGTTGATTACCGCGAAGGTAAATCTTTCGTAATGGCTGATATCCCCGGAATTATTGAAGGGGCAAGTGAAGGCAGAGGCCTTGGTCTACGCTTCCTCCGTCATATTGAGAGAAACTCACTTCTGCTATTTGTAATCCCTGCCGACAGCGATGATATAAAAGATGAGTACTATATACTGCTTAATGAGCTTAAGAAGTATAATCCTGAACTGCTCGACAAGACTCATGTTCTTGCTATCTCTAAGTCGGATATGCTTGATGAGGAACTGATGGAGGCAATAACTGAGGAACTTCCCGACTTGCCACATATATTTATCTCTTCTGTAACCGGTTATGGTATTCAGGTTCTGAAAGATATATTATGGAGAGAGCTTAACTCAGACAATTTTATTCCAAAAGCTGCATCACGTGAAGATCTTATCCACCGCAAACTTGATATATCTCAGCTGGAATTTGAACCTGAAGAGGATATTCAGGATGAAGAAGAGGATGATTCAGACTATGAAGAAGAAGACTATTAGTTATGAAAAGACATCCTCAGTATACAAATTTACTTCTGTTTGATCTCCTTGATAAGGAAAAAGATATAGTACATTTCTCTACCACCAGGATTGGTGGAGTTAGTAATGGTACCTATTCTTCATTCAACATGGGTAATTTCTCTGATGATGATCCTCTTAATATTTTTGAAAACAGGAATATCCTTTCGAGGATGTTCTATATGGATATAAGTAAATTCATTATTCCTCATCAGACACATGGAACTAGAGTCCTGAAGATTGATGAAGAGTTTATGGGTCTGGATTCCACTTCAGCAATAGAGATAATGTATGGCGTGGATGCAACCATTTCTAATCTGAAGGGAATATTTTTATGTGCTACTACAGCCGATTGCGTACCGATCATTATTTATGACAAGGCAAAAGAGGTTATTGCTGCTATCCATGCAGGCTGGAAGGGTACATCCGGGCGAATAGTTCAAAATACAATACTGGAGATGCAGAAACAGTATGACTCCAATCCTGCA
Organism: Fermentimonas sp.; assembly: GCA_028683355.1. Classification (GTDB taxonomy): domain Bacteria; phylum Bacteroidota; class Bacteroidia; order Bacteroidales; family Dysgonomonadaceae; genus Proteiniphilum. The sequence goes on along the minus strand of JAQUIZ010000010.1, from coordinate 5,275 downwards.
GACATGATTGCCTGTATAGGTCCTGCTATTGATGTAACTCACTACGAAGTAGGGGATGAGATTGTTGATCTGTTTTCAAAGAACGGCTTCAATGTTTCTGATCCTGAGTTATGTTTCAGAAATCAAACATCTTCCAAATATCATCTTAACCTTAAAGAGATAAACAGAAGAGAGCTTGTGAGACTTGGCTTAATAGAAAATAATATAGAAATAACCGATATGTGTACTTACAGTATGCAGGAGCTTTTCTTTTCAGCCCGTCGTCAGACTGTCCACTCAGGCAGAATGCTAACCGGAATTATGATGAAAGATAATTAGACGCAAGCAAAGAGAAAAAGAAAAGGGGAGTGAACTCAAATTATTCACTCCCCTTTTATTAGCATATAAATAGATTACATTTAATACCGAAAGATTGCTTTCAATTAATAACGTGCGCTAACAACGTCCCAATCTACAATTTTCCACAATTCTTTCAGGTGGTCGGCACGGCGATTCTGATAATCAAGATAATATGAGTGCTCCCATACATCAAAACCCAAAATCGGAGTCAACCCTTTTGTGATCGGGTTACCGGCGTTGCTCTCCTTTTCTATGGAAAGTTTACCGCTTGCGTCCTTCGCCAGCCATACCCAGCCTGAACCAAATACGGAAACTCCGGCAGCATTAAATTCTTCCTTAAATTTATCAAACGAGCCATATTGCTCTTTAATTGCATCGGCTAATTTACCTTTTGGTTCACCACCTCCATCTTTTTTGAATGAAGTGAAGTAAATATTATGATTTAATATCTGACCTGCGTTATTAAAAACAGCTCCATCGCTTTCCTTGACTACTGTCTCCAGATCTGAATTTTCGAATTTTGTGCCTACAACCAGTTTATTTAAATTGTCTACATAGGCCTGATGATGTTTGCCATAGTGGAGTTCCACTGTTTGTTTACTGATAACCGGCTCTAAAGCATCGGTTGCATAGGGTAATGCTACTTTTTCAAATTTCATATTTATATTATTTTTATAATTGTTATTCTCGCTGTTCTTAGCGTTCGAGCTGTTGCAACTAAGCGTTGTTAATGCAATAATGCCCGTTAATAGATAATATTGAACTGTTTTCATATTATGCTGTTCGTTTATACTTTAATATATAACGAACAACGATTTGTATTGTTCGGTTAACATATGATGTTAATCCTGACCTTTTAAAGATTCAATATGAATAAAAAAGCCTGAGTATTGAGGCTCAGGCTTTTATGATAGATTCAGCTCTATTATTAAATTTTTCTATAGTTAGTTATCTTTATTTATCGTCTGCGTTTAAATCTTTGTTATTATCATCGGACTTATTGTCACTTTCTGCCTTTTTCTCACCTGTATGGCTCACTTCATCTGCGTCTGATTGGTTCTGACTATTTTCGTCTTCTACCTTGGGATCTGTATGTATAAAGATGTTTTCCCCCGAACCTACAGGTTTTAATGGAGGTATTTGCTCATCCGCATCAACCTTTTTGTTTTCCAGAATCTCTTCAGAGCGGGACACCCAAGGTCTTTTCCCGAAGATATGCTCCAGGTCATTTGCATAGATTATCTCTCTTTCAAGCAGGATCTTAGCCAGCTGATTATGACCCTTGCCCTTTTCAGTCAGTATCTGTTTAGCACGATCATACTGCTCAGCAATCATAGCTTTTACCTCAGAGTCGATCATTTTCGCCGTTTCATCACTGTAAGGTTTTGAGAAGGGATACTCCTGGCCTGAAGAGTCGTAGTAACTTATATTAGGCAGTTTCTCACTCATACCCATGTAAGTAATCATTGCATACGCCTGTTTAGTCACCCTTTCCAAGTCGTTCATAGCACCAGAGGATATCTGGCCTATAAAGAGCTCTTCTGCGGCACGTCCGCCCAATAAAGCGCACATCTCATCAAGCATCTGCTCTTTAGTAGTAATCTGTCTTTCTTCAGGCAGATACCATGCTGCACCAAGTGCTTTACCTCTGGGAACTATAGTTACTTTCACCAAAGGATTAGCATGCTCCAGGAACCAGCTTAAAGTTGCATGTCCTGCTTCATGTATGGCGATAGACTTTTTCTCATCCTGAGTGATAATCTTATTTTTCTTTTCAAGTCCGCCCACTATTCGGTCCACCGCATTCATGAAGTCCTCTCTTTGCACGAATTTCTTTTTCTTTCGTGCTGCTATAAGTGCAGCCTCGTTACAAACATTTGCAATATCTGCTCCCGAGAATCCGGGTGTCTGTCGTGAAAGGAACTCAACATCTATTGATTCATCTATTTTAATAGGACGAAGGTGAACCTTGAAAATTTCCTTACGGTCATTGAGGTCAGGCAGTTCCACATAAATCTGTCTGTCGAACCTGCCCGCACGTAGTAAAGCTTTATCAAGCACATCTGCACGGTTTGTTGCAGCAAGAATTATTACCCCACTGTTTGATCCGAAACCATCCATCTCCGTAAGAAGTTGGTTAAGAGTGTTTTCACGCTCGTCGTTAGACCCAAAATTGTTGTTCTTGCCTCTTGCCCTTCCAACAGCATCTATCTCGTCAATAAAAACTATACATGGAGCTTTTTCTTTAGCCTGTCTGAACAGGTCTCTTACTCTTGATGCACCCACACCAACAAACATCTCTACGAAGTCAGAGCCAGATATCGAGAAAAAGGGTACATTAGCTTCCCCGGCAACAGCCTTGGCAAGCAGTGTTTTACCTGTTCCGGGAGGACCTACAAGGAGTGCACCTTTAGGTATTTTACCACCAAGGTTCGTGTAGTTATTCGGACTCTTAAGGAACTCTACAATTTCCTGTACCTCCTCTTTTGCTTCAGAGAGACCGGCAACATCTTTAAAGGTAACCTTCTGACTTGAATCACGGTCGAACAGCTGTGCTTTGGATTTCCCAACATTGAAAACTCCACCGCTGCCTCCGCCTCCACCTCCTTGCATTCGTCTCATCATCCATACCCAGAATGCAATCAGTAATACAAATGGGAGGAACGTAAGCAATACACCCCACACTTCGGAAGTTGTGTCGAAACGTACCTGAATATCGTAGTTCTTTTCTGTTTTTACTGTATCTATATATTCTGAAATAGCATCCGGCGACGGGCCTTTAACTAATATCACAGGCGTTCTGCCTGATCTGGCAGATTCACCGAAAACATAGTCAACCGACTCTTCCCTTACGATTGCTTCAGCAGCTTCCTTGTTGTTATAGATAACTACACTCTTTATGCGGTTATCGCTAACATACTCCTGAAATTCAGACCATGTGATCTCTTTAACAGTATTATCCTGTCCAAAGAACCACATACCCATAAGTATAGCCAAAACAATTGCGTATACCCAGTAAGGGTTGAAAGGCCGTTTTGGGTTACTGCCACCAAGCTTAGGGCGCATGGTAGGTTGTTTATTTTTTTGATTATCTTGATTCGTACTGCTCATTTATTTGATACCTCTTTTTGTTGTGTATTGAGAGTTATTGTGTTATAAGTAACAATTTCTTAGTAAATAAGTTTTTTAATCCAAATTCGGAATGTGTTCAGAATGTGCATCTCCCCAGAGTAAGTCTATATTATAATAGTTCCTGAGTTCGGGAAGAAAAATATGAACTATAACATCACCGTAATCCATTCCTATCCATTCTGACTGTTGTTTTCCCTGTATCCGGATAGGGTTTTCTTTTGTATTTTCTTTTACAACTTTTTCTACGGATTCTGCAAGTGCCGATACTTGTGTGGGTGAATTACCTTCGCATATTACAAAATAATCACATACAGCTCCGGTAATACCTTTTAAATTTATTGCATTTATGTTTTTCCCTTTTTTCTCTTGAATTCCTTCAATAATATTCTTTAATAGTAAGCTTTTTTCTGCCATTCTTTGGTTTAAGTGAGTTAGTAATACAAATATAGGTTGTTTTTTCTGAAATCGATATAAAAACATTGACAACCTTTTTATTTATGATATGTATATCAAAAATGGTGCCAAAGAAAAAAAACAGAGGGAGCAGTTGCTGCTCCCTCCAAATAAGTTATATGATTAAGTTACATTTAGAGTGTCTGTAATTTCAGATTTCTCCAAAGAACTTTAATACCACCGCCGTCATGAATTTGTAAAGCGATACGTCCTTGAGCTGCACCGATCTTTTCGTCAGTCAGGTCAACCATTTCCTCTCCGTTGAGATATGTTTTTACGTTGTCACCCTGAACAAGAATACGCAAAGTGTTCCATTCGCCCTCTTTAAGTATCTCCTCTTTTTCATCAGGGATCTGCACCAGCCATCCGCGACCGTAAGATTCATAAATACCGCCGGTATCATTGCCTTTAGGAGCAACTTCCACCTGCCAGCCGTTTACAATAGCACCCGGCTCAACAAACGAGCGGATAAACACACCTGAATTACCATCTGCTTCCTGTTTGAATTCAACTGTCAGGTCGAAATCATCATAATATTCACGGGTTGCAAGATAGCCGTACTGTTTATCAGGACCGCTTTCGCAAACCAGTAGTCCATCTTCCACATACCATTTCTCAGTACCATAAACTTCCCAGCCATGTAAATCTGTTCCGTTGAATAGATTCACCTCTTTAGTCTTTCTAGGTAACTCTTTAATTTTCACATTACGGAACCATGCAGCTGAACCGTGGTCCTGCAAACAAATAACACCTTTACTTGCTAAGCCGTACTCAGGAGCATTTTCCCATTTGCCACTATTTTTACGTTCAAACCAGTCCTCTGTCCATGCTTCAAACTCAATAACCTTTTCACCATTCAGCCAGTGCTCAACATGTCCGTTGTCGAAAACAATCTTAGAAGTATTCCACTCGCCGGCAGGCTTTAAAACTGTCTTAGCCGGGTCAGTAGTATACATAGCATAATCAGCAGCAGTCTTCTGCCAGTCCTCCAGCGGATCAGGGAAACCAGCATCGTCAATAAGCTGATATTCCGGTCCTGTCACATAAGGAACAGCAAATTTAGGATTCTCCACAACATGGTAAAGCACCCCACTGTTGCCGCCGTCTGCAATTTTCCAATCCCAGACAAGCTCGAAGTTCTCATAAATCTTTTCGGTTACAATATAACCATGTTCATCAGCTCCTTCTCCTTTAGCCTGAATCATGCCATCTTCTGCAAACCAGGGTGCAGTAAGAGAATCGCCGTTATAATCACGCCAGCCGTTGAGTGTAGTGCCATCAAAAAGCAACTCCCAGCCATCATTAATCTCCTGCTGAGTAAGGGTGTTGTGACCACCTTCACTTGTGCAGG
>JAQUIZ010000106.1 GCA_028683355.1 Fermentimonas sp. | reverse complement strand
TCAAAGCTCGTGGTGCGGTAGTAGTAGCAGTCTGCAAAGAAAACCTGCAGGAAGTTTGCCAGGAATGCGATGAGCAGATACTGCTCCCAGACGTAAATCCCCTCCTAGCCCCCATAGTATCAGTAATCCCCCTCCAGATGTTCGCCTACTACATGGCCATCTTCCGGGGTGCAGATGTAGACAAACCACGGAACTTGGCAAAGAGTGTGACGGTGGAGTAGGGGGAGTATACGGGGAAATATCTGATGTAATATTAAAATAAAGTTTGATTTTTTATAATAAAGTTTGAACTATCACAATAAAATTAGACATTTTATAATAAAGTTTGTCCCAATTCAATTCATTATCCCTCTCCTATTTATTAGGAGGGGGATTTATTTATTAATGCGCCAAAAGGTAATTGATTAAAAAAGAATACTGAAAAGTATACTAAAATCTCTAAAAAATAAGAAAAAATCGCAAATTAATATACATTTCTATTGAGAATAACAAAATATATGGTAAAATATAACATATATGCTTTTAAATATTAAAATCAGAGGTATTAAATTATGGACGTATGCTACAATAAACTATTTAAACTGTTAATTGATAAAGGTATCAAAAAAACTGACTTGCGAATATTAACCGGAATCAGTCCTAACACCTTGACGAAGTTATCAAAGAATAAATACGTTTCAATGGAAGTATTAGTGAAGATATGCCGTACGTTGGATTGTGATTTCGGGGATATCGTTGAAGTAGTGAAAAGTTCTGAAAAAGGATAAGCAAACTAATAAGATAAAACATAGAAAGCATCAGGTGAAATAGATATGGAAAGAAAAGAATATAGTGCAGGAATGGTTAAGCTATCTTTCTGGTTTTGCGAGTTTCGTAAGGTAATTGGACTGCTTGAGAGCGGAAAAACTCTGATGGAAATTAAGACGTTAAATTTAGAGGAAAATATATTTTCTGCTCCTACACAGGCAAGGGCAATTCAAATTTTTAATACAGTTTCGAACCGTGTAAAAGGTTTAGATTCGTTGTTTTATAAACTATTCGAAAATAGCGATCTGTCCACGCAAAAATTGATTGCATTAATCGCAATCATGCAGACAGATAGGCTATTCTTTGATTTCGTTTATGAGGTTTATAGAGAAAAACTGATTATTGGCAGTAATGAATTGACAGACAGTGATATTCGAATTTTCTTTAAGGACAAGCAATTACAAAGCGAAAAGGTTGCAAAGTGGAAAGATTATACGCTTAAGCGGCTAGGCGCTTGCTATAAGACAATGCTTATGGAAGCCGGTGTAATAGATCGTTCTTTCGGAAACAGGAAAATTTTAAAACCTATTTTAGACAAAGCGTTGGAAGAATGTCTTAGAAGCAATGGTATGGAAATGACAATTCGTGCCCTAACGGGGGTGAGATAAATGCCTAGCTTGGAAGAAAGATTAGATAAAGCAGAGCGTATGATTAAAACGCCTAGCTTTCGCCAGAATAAGGGCCTTGGAAATGAAGTCGGTTATTATGTTTTTGATTATCCGGCGGAGCAAGAATTAGTCGTCAGAGAACGAATCGAATATTTGAAAGCAAAAAATGCAAAGTCTACCGATGGTTTTGAACTGGTAGTCTTTGATCTTTATGATATTGTGATTGGCATACTTGAGCAGGAAGGATTTATGGAGCAATGTTTCCAGTTTGAAAAGAACAAAGGGATGGCTCACATTGTAAAGGCAGTCGGAAATTTACTGCAGATCGATAATGATGCCGGCATGATTGTTCAGTATATTCAGGAACGTATACCAGAGGAGACAGTTATATTTATAACCGGCATAGGAAAGTGCTATCCGTTACTTCGGTCACACAAGGTGTTAAACAGCTTACATCAAGTGATTGACCGTGTGCCGGTTGTGATGTTTTACCCGGGAAAATATGACGGGCAGGAACTGGTCCTTTTTTCTAAAATTAAAGACGACAACTATTATAGAGCATTCCGGCTCGTTGATTGAGGAGTGTGAACAATGATTATCAAAGATATGTTTGCAAAACCGATTGATCGGGATATTAAAGGCGTTATCAAAGTTGGTCAGGGTGATGAAACCAATATCCGGCAGGAGCTTGAAGAATACGTTGTTACAAGAGAACTGCAAAAATATTTTGCAGACTTTTTTGGAAGCTACAAGAAAGGAATCAACGGGTACACTGATAAAATGGGCGTTTGGATATCCGGTTTCTTTGGTAGTGGTAAATCTCACTTTCTGAAAATTCTTTCCTACCTGCTTGGTAATGTTGAAGTGGATGGAAAAAAAGCAATTGACTATTTTATTGAGGACAAGAAAATTATTGATCCAATGGTACTGGCTGACATGAAGCTGGCCACCAGTGTGCCTACCGATGTTATCCTATTTAATATTGACTCCAAAAGCGAGATGACCGGCAAACAATCCAAGGATGCGATCGTCTCTGTTTTTCTGAAAGTATTCAATGAAATGCAGGGATTTTGTGGTTCTGTTCCTTTTCTAGCTGATCTGGAAAGACAGCTAGTTGCAAAAGGCCGTTATGCAGAATTCAAAGGACTGTTTGAAGAACAATTTGGAAAATCATGGGGAGAATCCCGGCATAAATTTTATTTCATTCAGGATAGTATTGTAGATGTTCTTAATAAAATGGGATTCATGAGCGAGGCAGCTGCTCGTAACTGGTGCGAAAAAGCAACTGAACCTTATAATATCAGCATTGAAAACTTTGCCCGGTTAGTAAAGGAATACCTTAGCCATAAAGGTGATAACTATCATATTGTTTTCCTGGTAGATGAAATCGGTCAATACATAGGTGATGATTCCAAATTGATGCTTGATCTGCAAACCGTAACTGAGGATTTGGGTACAGCTTGCCATGGCAAGGTCTGGATCGTTGTGACCAGCCAGCAGGATATTGATTCTATAACAAAGATCAAAGGTAATGATTTTTCGAAAATTCAGGGGCGTTTTGATACCCGACTCTCTCTTTCTTCTGCCAATGTGGATGAGGTTATCAAGAAAAGAATTTTGGATAAAAACGCGACTACTGAACAAACCCTTAGATTGCTCTATGAACAGAAGTCTACTATTATCAAAAACCTAATTGTATTTAATGATGGCGTAGAGAAAAAACTGTATGCTGATGACAGTGACTTTGCTGCCGTTTATCCTTTTGTACCTTATCAGTTTAACCTGCTGGGCAGTGTCCTGACTTCCATCAGAACTCATGGAGCATCGGGTAAGCATCTGTCCGAGGGCGAACGTTCCATGATTGCTTTATTCAAGGAATCAGCAGTAAAACTGATGGATTGCCCTGTTGGTACGCTTATTCCCTTTAATGTATTCTATGATGCCTTGCACCAGTTCCTAGATCACAGCCATAAGGGTGTGATAAGCCGCGCTATGGACAACAGCTATATAAACCCTGATAAACTTGAAGACTGTTTTGCAGTTAATGTTCTGAAAACACTGTTTATGATTAAATACGTTAAAGAGATAACGGCTAACATCGAAAATATTACAAGTCTGATGATCTCTGATATTGATGCCGACAGAATAGAACTAAAAAAGCAGGCTGAAGAAGCTCTAAAAATCCTTGCCCGTCAGATGTTAGTTCAGAAGAATGGCGATATCTATGTGTTCCTAACCGATGAGGAACAGGAAATCAATCGGGAAATAGACAGTCAGAACGTTGAGATGGCCGAGATAATAAATAAGGTTTCCGAACTTATTTTTGAAGATATTTTCAGTGATAAAAAATACCGTTATCCGTCGTTTAACGGAAGGTATGGCTTTGCTTTCAATCAGATCGTGGATGACCGTCCCTATAGGGCAAATCAAAGCCACGATATTGGTGTAAAGGTACTTACCCCGTACTCTGAATATGGCTCTGAAGATACCACTTTGCGAATGATATCAGGTCAGAGCAAGGAAGTTCTTGTGGTACTGCCCGATGATTCTGCTTTTTTAGATGAAATCAGAAGTGCATTAAAAATCGAAAAATACCTACGACTGACTACATCAAGCAGGGTAATGAAATTCGAGCAGATTCAAGAAGCCAAACGTGCAGAGATGAGGGAACGGAATAGCAACGCAAAGCTTTTTCTTATTGAATCCATGAAAAATGCAGATATCTATGTAAACGGCGATAAAGCCCAGATTGGTACAAAGGATGTGGCAACTAGAATCAATGATGCCCTTGGCCGTTTAGTTTCTAATGTATACCATAAGCTGCCTTATATTGACACAGCCATGAGCGAAGCGAATATTCGGGCAATGTTCAAGACCTCAAATCAGCAGACCCTTACGCTGGAAGGCGGTACAGAACCGAATATCCATGCGCTTAATGATATGTTGAGTTTTATTTCTGCTAATTCTGCCATGCACATTAAAACTTCCATGAAAAGCCTGATGGATCGCTTTATGAAGGCACCTTATGGTTTCGTGGAAGACGATGTGGAATGGCTCGCTGCCAAACTATTCAAGAACGGCGATATTTCCTTTACTGTTAATGGCAGCAGTGTCACCCTGCTTAATAAATCTGAGGATGAAATTATTCGTTATATTACCAAAAAGGAATTTGTTGAGAAACTTTTGACCGAAAAGCGTGAAAAGGCCAATGAAACCCAAAAGAAAGCTGCTCGTGAGGTCATGAAGGAATTATTTGGTGTTTCCAGCGTTAATGACGATGATGATTCCATGATGCGTTCATTCCAAACATACAGTCAGAACGTAATCAATGAACTTGAGAAATACGAAATAATGTATAAGAACCAACCTCTGCCTGGCAAAAAGACGGTTTCAGAAGGTAAGAACTTGCTTCGAGCGATAACTCAAATTCAATCCCCAATAGAATTCTTTAAAAAAGTTAATTCCGATAGAGATGATTACCTAGACTTTGCTGAGGATTATGAACCTGTAAAGGCGTTCTTTGTCGGTGAACAGAAGAATATCTTTGAACGTGCGCTGCGTTTAATGAATATTTATGATGAAAGCAAAACTTTCATTGTGAATGAAAAAGTCGAAGAATACGTTGCTTCTATAAAGGCTATTTTGAAAAAGCATTCTCCATATAGTGAGATCCCTAAACTGCCTGAACTGATCGATAAATTCACAGACGCTTATATGCGTGTTTTGTCTAATATGGAAGCTCCCATACTTGCAGCCATTGATGATGCAAAAGCCAGAGTATTTAAAGTCCTTAACACTAAGCCATATAAATCTGAGTTAAATGATCGTTATATTAAACTGTTTACTGAAATCTACGATAAGGCGGCTCATTGCAATAATGTAGCCACATTGCAGAATATCAAAGTTGAAGCAGATGCTTTAAAAGTTAGACTCCTCAATGAAATGTCAAAAAAGGATGAGAAGGTAGCTGAAGGAGGGGTTCCTTACGGAGGCAGTGGTACAACAGGGCAAAAACCTCAACCTAAGATTAAGAAAAGAAAAAATATTAGTATCAAGACTATTAATCTGTCTACCTCGTGGCAAATTGAGACAGTACAAGATGTTGACAAGTATATAGCTGCTCTAAGAGAGCGAATTCTTAAAGAGCTAGAAGAGGATACCATTGTCAATATTGAATTTTAAAGGAGAAACCGCATATGAATAAGACAGCAATTAAAAACTTTGCAATATGGGCAAGAAACAAGCTTATTGCAGATATTACATATAAAGCAGGGCTGTTGGGTATTACGGATAAAGAAATAAAAAGCCCACTTCCACAGTCAACAAAGGATGTCCAGTTTTTTGATATTGGTACAAAAGAACCTTATTCAATCACTGGAGTACAGATCGAGCAGCGCAGGAAACTGGTGGAGACTATTCAACAAAAGGAGAGACAGTCTGATTATAACACTGCCTATAAAGGCGTTATTGAAGAGGTTGCTTATACATGGTTTAACCGTCTGATTGCCGTGCGCTTCATGGAGGTTAACGACTACCTTCCATCCCGTGTTCGAGTACTTTCTTCTGAGAGTAGCACGAAAATTGAACCCGATTTGGTAACTTCACCTTTTGACGCTGATTTGGACTATACTCCCTATGAAAAAGATCGTATTATGCAGCTAAAAAATGATAATCAGCTGGATGAGTTGTTCCGTATGCTCTTTATTAAACAGTGTAATGAATTGAATGCGATTTTGCCTGAATTGTTTCAGAAAACTAACGACTATACTGAGTTACTAATGAACGTATCTTTCACTGACAAGGACGGCATAGTATATCATCTAGTAAATGATATACCAGAAGATGATTTCAACGTGGAAAAAGAAGGTCAGGTCGAAATTATAGGCTGGATGTATCAGTATTACAACACTGAGCCGAAGGATGAGACCTTTGCCCTTTTGAAAAAGAATGTGAAGATTACTAAGGAACGTATTCCGGCTGCTACCCAGTTGTTTACACCAGACTGGATCGTGCGCTATATGGTGGAAAACAGCCTTGGACGGTTGTGGTTAGAGCACGAGCGGGTATCTTCGGGATTATCAGATAAGTATCTAAATGGCAGTTACTTTGGGTGGAAATACTATCTCGAAGAAGCAAAGCAAGAACCAGAGGTTGAGGCTCAACTTGACAAAATTAGAGAAGAATATAAGACTATAAAGCCGGAAGATATTAAGATTAGTGATCCATGCATGGGTAGTGGCCATATATTGGTATACGCTTTTGAAGTGCTGATGCAGATTTATGAAAGCTATGGCTATAGCCAACGTGATGCAGCAAAGAGTATCCTGGAAAACAACCTTTATGGATTAGATATTGATAACCGCGCATATCAGCTTGCTTATTTTGCCGTGATGATGAAGGCTAGACAGTATAATCGGCGTATTTTAAATGAAGGAACTACCATCCATGTCTATGCTATTCAGGAGAGCAATGACGTAAATCGTGGTCATTTGAAATACTTCGGTGCAGGTATGGATGAGATGGATCGAAACACAGCTAAGCTTCAAATGCAGGGCTTGCTGGATAACTTTATTGATGCCAAGGAATACGGCTCTATTCTAAACATAGAGAACTATAACTGGAAGCTGCTCTATCAGTTCGTTGAAAACTTGGATATGACCGGTCAGATGACGCTGGATACCGTCGGTATTGATAATACCAAAAAACAATTACGCTTATTGGTGGAAATTGGTATGACTATGGCACAGAAATATGATGTTGTTGTAACCAACCCACCGTATATGGGCAGCAGCGGTATGGGAGTAAAGTTGTCTGATTTTGTAAAAAAGAACTATCCTGACAGCAAGAGCGATTTGTTTGCAGTATTTATTGAACGCTGCGAACAAATGACAAAGATAAATTGCTATCAGGCAATGATAACTCAGCACGCATGGATGTTCCTTTCAAGTTTAGAGAAACTGCGTGAGGAGATTTTGCAAAAAGATATTATAAACATGGCACACCTTGGTGCACGAGCATTTGAAGAAATTGGCGGAGAAGTGGTTCAGACAACCGCTTTTGTCATGCGAAAAAGCAATATTGACGATTATGAAGCTAACTATATTCGATTGGTTGATTATAATAGCCAGTGGGCAAAAGAAGATGCATTTCGTGCGAAAAATAATTTGTATGCGGCAAAGCGGAAAAACTTCTCCAAAATCCCGGGTTCACCAATTGCATATTGGGCAACAGATGCTATACTTTCCACTTTTGATAGCAAAAAGTCTTTAGGTGATTTGGCCGAAATTGTATCAGGGATGACAACAGGTAATAATGATTTATATCTAAGAAAATGGTACGAGGTGAACTATAAAACTATTGCATTTAGCTATAAAAACGCTAGTGACATTGATATAAATGTAACAAAATGGATCCCTTATAATAAGGGTGGAGAGCAAAGAAAATGGTATGGCAATAATGAATTCATTGTGAACTGGAGTGAGTCACATAATTTTAATCGTGCAAAAACAACCATGACTCATGTTTATTTGCAACAGTGTATTACATGGTCTGATATCTCAGGCAATACATTTGCTGGAAGGTTCTGCAATTATGGTTTTATGTTTGATGTAAAGGGTTCATGTGCATTTGCAGATTTGGGAAAATTGTACTACTTGATTGGTATTTTTAATTCGAAAATTACTCCAGAATATGTCAAGATTCTTAATCCAACGTCTACAACTCAAGTTGGTGATTTAAAGAGAATTCCTTTACTATTCGGCAAGCAAGATTATCGACTTCTTATTGAACAAAAAGTAATGAATAGTATTTCTATTGCAAAGGCAGAATGGGATTCTTTCGAAGTTTCTTGGGATTTTCAAACACATCCATTGATTGCTCACAAGTCAGCAACAGGTTTTGATGTTCAAACGCAGCAATGGTGTGGCAAAATCTCGTCTGCTTATAATACATGGACATCTGTAACTGAGACGCAATTTAGTCAATTAAAAGCCAACGGAAAAGAACTCAATCGCATCTTCGTTGATATCTATGGTTTGCAGGATGAACTTACTCCAGATATTGAGGATAAGGATGTAACCATTCGTAAGGCTGATATTGGCCGGGATATTCGTTCCTTCATTTCCTATGCTGTTGGCTGTATGTTTGGCCGTTATAGCCTTGATGTAGGTGGCCTTGTCTATGCCGGTGGTGAATGGAATGACAGCAAATACAGCACTTTTATTCCAGACAAAGATAACATACTTCCTATCACCGATGAAGAGTACTTTGAGGATGATGTTGTAGGTTTATTCTGCGCTTTCTTAAAAAAGACTTTTGGCGCAGATACTTTAGAAGAGAATCTTGATTTCATTGCAAATGCTCTTGGAAATAAAGGTAATAGTTCACGGGAAATTATCCGCAATTACTTTTTGAAAGACTTCTTCAAAGATCACTGCAAGATTTATAAAAAGAGACCAATATACTGGATGTTTGATAGTGGCAAAGCAGATGGGTTTAAAGCTCTGGTATATTTGCATCGGTATAATGAAGATACCATCGGAAACTTGCGTATTGATTATCTGCACCGGATGCAGCGTGTTTATGAAAGTGAGATCTCGAGAATGCAGGAAACCATTGAGAACAGCACTAATGCTCGTGAGGTGACTGCCGCCCAAAAGCGCAAAGAAAAGCTAACAAGACAACTGAAAGAAACCAAAGACTATGATGAGAAGATCGCTCACCTGGCCCTTGCCCGTATTGCTATTGACCTGGACGATGGAGTGAAGGTCAACTACGAAAAAGTCCAGACCGATACCGATGGTAAAAAGCTTGAAGTGCTAGCGAAGATTTGAGGTGAATGAGATGCTCAAAATTACTAGTACAGTTAGTTTAGAAAGTATACCGCATGATACTAAGATAGCACGCTATTTTACCCGAGAAAAGATTGATCGGTTAACAAAAGAGCGGACGATTTGGTTTGCAAATGTAAAATCATTTAAGGATAAACATGAACGACAAATTCCGGATGCGTTCTTTAAGGATTGGCCAAGAGATAGCGTCAATTCGGGTCTTTGACAGTTGAATAGAAGAAAAAGCCTCAGGAAGCCTGAAAAAGGCTTATTTTTTTGTCAAATTTTCTATTTTGCTATTGAGTACCTTTGAGTAATGTGTCATAATATAAGGGATAGGAG
>JAQUIZ010000105.1 GCA_028683355.1 Fermentimonas sp. | reverse complement strand
AACCGCCTATTCTTTATTAAAATCATTTGAGGGTTACCTTCAAAGTGACGGGTTTAGCTCCTATAATGTTTTTGAAAGCAATGAAAAGGTATGCCTTGTCAGCTGCATGGCTCATATAAGACGTTATTATGAAACAGCGCTGGATGAAAACAGGTCTCTGGCTGAATATGCTATAAAGCAGATACAGCAGCTTTACCAAATAGAGAAAATGGCAGATGAGCAGAACCTGTCGTTTGATGAGCGCCGTAAAATAAGGAATGAACTTGCCGGCCCCATACTGATATCTTTTGAAAAGTGGATGGAGAAAACATATCCGACTGTACTACCCAAAAACCGTATGGGTGAAGCGATCAGTTATTCCTACTCTTTATGGCCACGGATGAAGAATTATTTAAAAGATGGCAGAATAAAAATAGATAACAACCTGGCAGAAAATGCCATTCGTCCCATTGCATTGTCAAGAAAGAACTTTATGTTCTGTGGTAACCACGAAGCCGCGCAGAATACTGCAGTGATATGTTCTCTACTTGCATCTTGCAAAGAATCCGGGGTAAATCCAAGAGAGTGGCTAAATGATGTAATCGCAAAAATGCCTTACTACCAGAAGCCTGGAAATGATGAAAACCTGAAGGCACTCTTGCCTAATAACTGGAAAACAGCAGAAGTCTAATAAAACTCTAACAATACTCTAACGATTACCAGTGAAGTTTGGAATCTCTGAATAGAGAAAACAAACGCTAAATTTAATTAAAAATAAAACAAGGGGTATTTACTCGGGTGCTTACCTTCAAATAATATCAGTCAATTAATTTGTTTTGCAACACTCACCAACACGGTGGGTGCTTTATTTTTAACGTGATCCGAGCGGGATTCGAAATCAATCTTCACACTATGTTTAATATCACACGTTTACTATTGTTATTTATAAATTATTAGTGAAAACCGAACACTTTCGGTATTTTGAGTTTTATATTGTGCGATAATTAAAACTCTAAACAAGCTATAAAACACTGCTTAAAATGATAAATTTGTGATACATTTTTCTAAGCTGATAAGGTTACTAAATCTTCCATAACTTATTACTGATTTAGCCTTGAGTATGTTCTTTTCATATAGAAATCCTTCACCCAATCGCCAAATGCTTTATCGGTAAATATTTTATTTACAATCTCGCTGTTCTGCTCTACCCTACTTATAAGAATATCGATAAATTTATCATCGAAAACATATTTGAAAGTATCTAATCTGTTGGCTTTAGCCTGTTTCTGTAGGGTTTCATCTTGTAGAGCCTCAACTTCTATCTGATCAAAAAGAAGCCTGTCGGCCTCATCAAATTCGGTTCCAAATCGTTCATTAAGTACATCAATTATTTCTGATAAGTGTGCTTCTTCTTTCTTAGGTCTTTTCAGTCCGGCTTCCGAAGTTCCACTTAATTCACCTTCCTCGCCTTTTTCAAGAACAATTGCACCCTCTTTTATCTTTTGCAGACGATAATACTCAAGTGCAAGTTCATCATCTAAATGTACAGTATCGGAGAGATTTCTTCTCGGTAACCTTGTTTGCAATAGCTTGGCGTAAGCATAGAACTTCTCAAATTCCGTATCAGTGAAAGGCATAATCTGTGCTAAGAAAGCATACAGATTTGTCCATGTACGTAATCCTTTTTTAAACTCATCCTGTTTTTCTTCCTTTTCTATTGCTTTGTATCTCTCTACTGCTTTATCAGTGATAGCATAAAGACGTTTTTGATGTACAGCGCTATTATGTTTTACTTCAGGATCAAAATAAATATTAGCAAATTCATCTATCTCCTGCACCCAGTAGACTTGAAATTCATCGAGCTTACCTTTAAGGTCATACAGGTGATTTACGTCAGTCTCTTCCTTTACTGTTGTAACCTCATAATATGGCTGGAAAGAATCTAAGATTGTTTCCCTGTCATTCACAAAATCCAGTACAAACGGATCTTCCTTACCAGGATGGTTTCTATTAAGACGTGAAAGAGTTTGTACGGCTTTCACACCTGACAGTTTCTTATCCACATACATTGTATGCAGAAGAGGCTGATCAAATCCTGTTTGATATTTGTCAGCAACAATCAGAATCTTGTACTCATTCTTTTCAAAAACATTAGGAAGTTCCTTCTCGCTATACCCAGTTAGATTTGGTTCTGAAACACCATCGGGTGCATTATCATCTACTACCTTGCCGGAGAAGGCAACTAATATCTTGATATCATTTTCATAACCCATTGCTTTAATATATCGCTCAAACTCCTCAAAATATCGTTTAGCATGAAGTCTTGAGCTACAAACTACCATAGCCTTTGCCTTACCTCCTATTTTCTTGGACACCACCTGCCTGAAATGCTCAATAATGATTTCAGTTTTCTGTGCCAAATTATGTGGGTGTAATGACACGTATTTGCCTATCGCTTTTGATGCTTTACCCTTGTTTAGCTTAGGATCATCTTCAATAGCTTTGGATAGCTTATAGTAGAGCTCATAGGTTGTGTAATTAAGCAGAACATCCTTTATAAAACCTTCTTCAATAGCTTGTCGCATTGAGTAAAGATGAAAAGGAGCAGGTTTGCCATTCTCGTCCTTTTCTCCGAATACCTGCAGAGTCTTGTATTTTGGAGTAGCTGTAAATGCAAAGAAAGATATGTTATTCTGTTTACCTCTCGAAATAGCTGATTTCTCGATTTGTTCCCTGATATAATCTTCTTCAGTGTAATCATCTTCCAGATCATCTGTTAGAGCTTCGTCCAATGATTTGGATGATAACACCTCTTTAAGCTTTTTACTTGCTTCACCACCCTGTGAGCTATGAGCTTCATCAATAATTACCGCATACTTGCGTTCCGGCAGGTCTTTTACTTTGTCAATAACATACGGGAATTTCTGCAGAGTAGTAATTATAATATTTGTTCCATAAGTAAGTGCTATAGCCAGTTGCTCACTATCCTTATCTATCTTTTGCACAACACCTGTTTTATGCTCAAACTGATAGATAGTATCCTGTAGTTGTTTATCGAGTACTCTTCGATCTGTAATAACAATAACTGAATCAAATACTCTTTCATCAAGAGAGTTGTGCAAGCTGGACAGCCTGTATGACAGCCATGCGATTGTATTACTCTTTCCGGAACCTGCAGAATGCTGAACAAGATAGTTCTTGCCGCAACCATTATCTAAAACATCTTCAGTTATCTCCCTTACAGCATCCAATTGGTGATACCTTGGAAATATCAGTTTCTCTTTGATATAAGTACTGTTACCTGTGGTAAATTCTTCCTTTTCAAGATGTGCAAAACTCTGTATAATCTCCAACCAGCTATCTTTTTGCAGAATATTCTCCCATAAATAAGAAGTTTTATAACCATCGTGATTTAGTGGATTTCCCTTTCCATGGTTGTATCCTTTATTAAACGGAAGCCAGAATGTTTTACTACCATCAAGCTTGGTGGTCATATAAACCTCATCCTGATCAACAGCAAAATGCACAAGAGTGCGCTTTTTGAACGCAAACAGCAGTTCTCTGTTATCTCTTGAAGTGCCATATTGCTTTAGAGCATTACCGACATCCTGTCCGGTGAACTGATTCTTAAGCTCAAGAGTAGCTAAAGGAATTCCGTTAAGAGATAGAAGCACATCAACTGAATTCATATTCTTAGAGCTATAATAGACCTGCCTGTAAACCTTTAAGCTATTTTGATTGTATAGCTCAGTAGCTTCAGGATTAAGCGTAGAAGCAGGCTTATAATAAGCCATCTGAAACCGAACACCATTATCCACAAAACCGTTACGAAGAACATCAAGGCTTCCACGCAGGTCCAGTTCACGATACAATCTTTGTGTTATTCTTTCATCAACATTATCACCATGAATAGAAGACAACCTTTCCCATCTTTTTGGCTGAGTCTCCTGAAGAAATTTCAACACTTCATATTTGAACAGTCCAAGCTCATAACTATAATCCTGAGCATTGCCCTGTGTGTACCCTCCTTTTTCGACTAAAGACTGCACTAAAGCAGTTTCAAATGTGTTTTCGGTTGTGATATTCATAGTTTCTTTGTTCTAAATATTTCTATACGATCCTTTGAAAAATTTTTATATAGTGAGTATAGTTCTCCAAAATCCTCAGTAACTTGATAATAATGATATATCCGCTTAAATTCTAAAATATATCTGTTTATTATGTGATCAACACTAAACATCGGCTCTACGTTATCTTGAGAATAAATTGCCCTTAAAAACTTTTCAACAATTTCCATTAAATCCCATATTTCGTCATAAGTTGGGAATAATTCATTAGTTATTTTATTGAAATCTTCATCTGAATGTGCATAAAATTGATCTCTTAAAACTTTTAATTTATCTAATACCGATTCTTTGTTTTTATCATCTATAATAGCTTTAATTTCATCAAAACACTGTAAATTATAACTATTCTTATATTCCTTATCATTAAGTTTATTATAAAGCTTCATTATGCTAAACTTATCCACTTTACTACTTGACAATATCTTTGTGATCTCAATAACATACAACATCCAAGACCTGTTTCCTAATTGATTATATCCGAGTGACTTTTTTATAATGAAGAATAAAATATCCAAGTCATAATTGGCATTTAAATCCAAACCTAATTTATCGTGATAGCTTTTTGGCCTTGTCATTAAATGAGATTCAGCAAGATAAATTTTAGATTTATAGTACATTAGATGTATATTGTCTAAATGTTCAAGGAATGGGTCATTATTCATGTTAAGGTTTAAATTAATGATTTTGATGACATTGTGATATACCTTTATTGTTTTCACAATTTTCTGTTACTTTTATTTTCCCTGTAACTACTTCACTAATAAGAGCAGTACGATATTCTGTTAGTAGCTCGATTAATTCTTCTGTGCGAGCCTTTTTGAAGTCAATTTTGGAGCATTCGGATTCGATGTGCTCAACTATGGATTGTTGTTCTTGAATATTAGGAAATGGTATTTCTAAACTTTTAATCCTATCTACAGACAAACCTGGTTGTGCAGCAGAAATCGAGTACTGATTTAAGTTCATTACTCTTAAAAGCTCACCTATATATTTTGTTATATAATTTAATGTAGGTGCAACTACTACAGCATGATCAGATGCCCAGAATTTATCTTTGGCATAATTGATATTACCACATAATGCGCCTTGTCTTCCTATTAATACGAACTCACCATCGTGAGTGTATTCGGAATAATAACCTCGTAATCCATTTCCTCCGTAAACTGGGAACTCACCTTCTGTTGTTATTTGTTCTGAAACAATGTTTTGCCCACTTCTTAGATTTGCTACATACTTCAATCTTTTCACCTCCCAATGCTCCGGAATTTCACCCAACCACTCAATTCCTGAATCTTTCATTGGTGCATCAGGATTTATACCTTTGGTAACTGCTTTGTTAATGATAGCAGTTTTTTCTTCCTCGTATAATTCAAGAAGTAGTTTCTTGTCGGCTATTATTTCGTCAATTTCAGAGGTTTTGAGGTCGAGGAAGTTGGCGATGGCGGTTTGTTCGGTTAATGATGGGATAGCTATATAACCATTTTTCAATTCTTCTCCATTTACATGAGGAATTCCCATCCCAATAGTGCTTTCTTTCAATCTTGGTTCAAAGTTCTTCAAATAATACCATGAATATCCTTTTTGAATATTATCCAAATAAATTACAGCCGTTGTTGAAGAAAGTATACCTCTTTTACTGAGAATAAATTCACCAGCATTTGATCCATCCCATAACAATAATATCTCATTTTCATCAACCTGTACATAATCATCGGTATCATTTACATAGAGTATTTGTTTTGGATCGCCTCTTAAAAAATCCATTGTAAGATAGATTTCAGAAGTTGAACTTTTTTCAAAGTTTAATTCTTTAGGGTTCTTACCTTTTTGGTAATTTAAATAAAACTTTATTCTATTTACTTCCCAATGACTCGGAATCTCACCAATCCATTCAATACCTGAATCTTTATATGAATCGTATTTTTTCATTTCTTCTTTATCTTTTCTTCCAGTCTATTTTTCAGTTGTAAACTAATTCTTTACAACTGAATATTCTTCATTTCTTCCACTGCTCCTTCGCTTTCTTTCCCTTTTCTGTTAGACGGTATTTTTGATATTTACTTGTCGGTTTATCTGGCATTGTTTGTTCAATCCAGCCTTCATCCAAAGCAACATTAATATACATTCTTCTAAAATGATCTCTGTTTCTTAGATTTAGCCCTTCTTGCAGTTCTGTCCTCGTCATATCACCTGAAAGTATTAAAATCAGTTCTTTTATTTCGTTTTTGACTTGCATGGTATCTTGCATGGTATCCTGCATGGTATCCTGCATGGTATCCTGGGGGGTAGGTCTGGCAATAATCACTTTAAAGTCATGTTCCTGAAGGAATTTAGGTTCAGGAAGACCATATTCTTCAAGCCTGTTATACATTTCTTCTATACCTGTACCCAGTTGTTCAATATAGCCGGCCAGATACATTGGATGCGCAATTAAAGGGTTGTGAGGTATTGAATTATGTAGTCGCCTGAGATGTTCAGTAGTCCATCCCAAAGGAAGTGACCCGGGATTACTGATTTCAAGTCGGTCTTTGTATAAAATGACTTCAACACTGGCATTATGAGCAAAATTTCGATGCACACAGGCATTAACTATTGCTTCTGTAACTACTTCTATGGGTATTTCATATCTGCCGGGAGCTATTGCAGAAGTAGCACGTGTGCCTACACTAAAGTTTAGGTGTGACATTACAAACTCTGTGGCATTATCTACCAATTCAAAGATATTTCCATGTAATATTTTGTAAGAGGGTATGGGTTTGGATTTGGTGAGGCCATGAAATACTGCACATTTAACCGTAGCTGTTGGAAAGAATCGTTGTGGGTTTTCACCAAATAACAAGATAGCTGCATTTGTTAGTTTATCTCCTTTTGATAGGTTTAGGTGATGCAAGATTTTGGAAACAGAGCTTTTATCATCCAATGAGAATTTTCTTCTGGATTGTGCTAATCTTACAAATTCGTAAACTTTTTCAGAATCTATGTCTTCCATTGTTGCCCGTGGATTAAACTGAGCATCAAAAGGGCCTGACTGAATATACCTATTCTCTTCCAAATATCGTATCAGGCAATGATATACTCCTTGTAACAATGAAGATAATTCGGTAAAACTATTACGAACTACTTCTTTCTCAATTTTCTTAATAAACTGGTTTACTTCTTTTTCACGGTCGGAACTATCAGTCGTGCTTAGAAACATAAAACGTGTTTTATGCAATCGAGAAGCTTCGTTGTATTCACGTTCAGTTGGAGAAACGCCTTCTGAGTCTCTGTATCCATATTTTTTACCAATAATACCAAGGTAGATATTTGATGATTCTACTTCCTTTAAATAAACTTGAGGTACACTTTTGTCTATTGCAGGTAATTCTTCAAAAAGAAAAGGTTCAAAGAATTTACCTAATAATGGATCCGCACGCAGATAATCAGCTAAAGCTTTTCGCTCTGTTGCAAATTCACTCTGTACACTGCTTATAAAAAGTTTTATTTTGCTCATATCTCCAATACCTTATGTGCTCTACCAAATGTTCTTTCTTCCAATTCCAAAATATCTGCTTTTATCTCAGATAAAGATCTCAATGGTTTAAACTCGTAGAAGTACTTAGTGAAATTGATTTCATAACCTGTTTTAGTTTTACTCTCGTCAATCCATGCTTCCGGAAGGTGAGGTTTTACTTCTGCTTCAAAATACTCTTCTATAGTTTGAGGAACAAGTTTGCCATCAGCATCTTTTTTCAGGAATGGAATATTTTCATAATCCCTGAGTGTTGTATCTGGTTTTGATTTACCTTTAGTTTTGATTACTTTTCCTTTTTCATCCTTTAAAGGTTGTTCAACAGTTACACGCCAATATCCGAAGTAATCATTAGGTAGGATTTTCACAAACTCATTCTCTTCGAAATTGCCATACAGATCAGTAATAAATCCAATGCCCTTTTCATTACCGTTTTCTGATATCTTTTTGCGCTTATTGCCGAGACTCCTGTCCATCTTCTGCCAGAAACGATTAAAGTCAAGCTTGCCTTCTTTCAATAACTCTTCGTCTTTGCTACCGGTAGCATTAATTAGTTGTACAAATCCTTCACGCTCTTTGCTCTTTTTGTTAGTTACAATCCAAATATAGGTGCTGATACCGGTATTATAGAACAATTGATCAGGAAGTGCAATGATAGCTTCCAACCAGTCGTTTTCTATAATCCACCTGCGGATATTACTTTCTCCACTTTCTGCTGCACCGGTGAAAAGAGGTGATCCATTGAATACAATAGCTATTCTGCTACCCTCTTTTTTCATCTTGGAGATCATGTGTTGCAGGAATAGTAATGCACCATCATTTATTCTGGGTAGTCCTGCACCAAATCTGCCATCAAAACCTTTGCTGTTTGCTTCAGACTTTATTATTTTTTCAGCTTTTTTCCAGTCAACTCCAAAAGGTGGATTTGATAGCATATAATCAAACTCTTCTTCTTTCAGCCCATCTACAGTAAAGGTGTTTCCAAACTTAATATTGCTTGGATTCTGACCTTTTATAAGCATGTCTGATTTACATATAGCAAAAGACTCAGAGTTTATTTCCTGCCCGAATACTTTTAGATCTGCATCAGGGTTTAGTTCTTTCACGTACTGTTCACCAACTGAAAGCATCCCTCCTGTACCACATGCCGGATCGTATAGAGTTCTAACGATTCCATCCTGTGTTAAGATGTCTCGGTCCTCGATAAACAGGATATTTACCATCAACCTGATTACCTCTCTTGGGGTAAAGTGTTCCCCTGCTGTCTCATTAGATTGCTCAGAGAATCTTCTTATTAGGTCTTCAAACACGTAACCCATTTCCATTGACTCCATATGGGAAAGATCGATCTCCTGAAATGATTTAACGACTCTGAAGAGAAGATCTGTGCTTGGGTCATCCATTAGGTCTATTTGCACATCAAAGTTGAAATACTCGAGTATTTCACGTGCACTTTCAGAAAAGCCATTTATATATGCTCTTAAATTTAAAGCTATATTGTTTGGATCGGCTATCAGCTTATCAAAATTAAAAGGACTTCTGTTATGGAAGTTGAAACCGGCAACTTTGTTTAAGGTCTTTTCTATAATTACCTCATTAAGCGTTTGCACTTTTGGAAGATAATCTAACACCTTCTGTTTTGTTGGCTCAAGCACACAATCCAGTCGCCTGATTACGGTCATAGGAAGTATCACTTTTCCGTAGTCCGACTGCTTATAGTCGCCTCTGAGTAGGTCAGCCACCCGCCATATCAGATCGGCTTTTTCTTTAAAATTGTTCATTTATTATTTTATTCTGGTAGTATCAAAAACGATACCGGTATCAATTGATGTTAAATTTATACTTAGATGCGAAGTTAATGAAAATGTTTCAGAATGGATATATTTAAGATTGGTCAATAAACTGCTTTTATTTACAAAGAAACACAACAGTTTTGACAATCTATGTCATTTATTGCCCAAGGATACACTGGAAGAGTGGGTGGATCCTAAAACTGAT
>JAQUIZ010000104.1:4076-9774 GCA_028683355.1 Fermentimonas sp. | reverse complement strand
ACATTTACCGGCATTTGAAGTTCGCCTTCGGCTACCTGAAGTATACTGTAGTCGAGCCTGAAGTCGGGATATTCTCCAACTATGGCTTCTCGCATTGCAAAGGAAACCTGGCTACTCAGCGCTTTTTTCCTTTTTGGGAATCCTTGTTTAAAAACAACTTTAAAAGGCGAGAGCCCCTTAGTTGCCACTGAAAACCTCTGACGCTGCGCCTGCTGCTTAGGTGTTTGTGGATTAGCCGGTTTGGTGTACTTTCTGTAAACCTGTTTTCCATCTTTTGTTACATACGCAACTATTGGTCCAATTTTTCCTGAAATACCAAGTTTGCTTAGATCTATTTTACCCATTTCAATGATATTTTAATATCTGCAATTTAGTTAAAAAGCGCCATATTAACAAATATTTTAGGGGTATATTCACTACTATTTTTGAGGTACATCACCCAAAGTATCTCCTATAAATATAAGAGTAGATAGAGAGATGAATGAGAGAAGAGTGAGAGTTGCTATGGGCGAGGTACATCCGATTCATAGTTGATTTATCAACATATAAACGCAAAGATGGTGTGTTAATTGCTCCTATTGGTTG
Source organism: Fermentimonas sp. (assembly GCA_028683355.1). Lineage (GTDB taxonomy): Bacteria > Bacteroidota > Bacteroidia > Bacteroidales > Dysgonomonadaceae > Proteiniphilum. The sequence continues at coordinate 9,189 of JAQUIZ010000104.1, read as the reverse complement.
CTTAAAGGATTGAGATATCTAAAATTCAATCAAGGGCACCAAAACTTCTTTTATGTTTTTAGTTGAGATTCTATGCCCATCTTCCATATAAAATGAATTATCGGGACTATATATGCTGTCGAAATAATCTTTGTAGGAAAAGAGTTCATCCCGGGTGGAGAATAGTCCGTAAGTATGTTTTATGTCTTCCGGATTGGGTTTCATTACATACTCCAGAAGTCGGTACTCATTCAACTCTTTTTCGGAAATATCAGGAGCCATTCTTTGTCTGAGATGCTCGGAAGGCTTCATGCATGGATTGATTAAAATCTTCTTAACACCTCTGCACTCCATTGCAATAAATCCTCCCATGGATGAAGCTACTACAAGATCTATTTCCTTAGCCTCTATGAGCTCCATGGCTGTTGAAATATTGGAAGACATTGTCTTGAACAATCTGTAGTTATTTGAGAAGCTATGGGTGAAAACAGCGTAGCCGTCCGGTAAGCTTTTGCGTAAGACCCGTGATGTTTTTGAATTCTCATCAGATCCGAAGCCATGAATGTAAAGGATGTTTGTCATTATTTTTTGATTTATATTAATTGGTTCTAATACAACATCTTTGTTATTGCTAATTATACCAGAGAAGTGAAAATAATTTCATCTTCGAAGTTAATAAAATAGTATTAAACAGATGTGCAGTAATTTGGCACAGATGCGGATTATTTTTACAAAAAAATCTCATTTATTAACATAAATAGCTTTATAATTTTTACATTTGTAAAACATAGATAGCCTGATTATACATGAAAACATTTGCAGCTATAGATTTTGAGACAGCTAACCAGCATCGCACCAGCGTTTGCAGCGTTGGGATAGTGGTTGTTGAAAATGGAACAATTACAGATCGTTTATATAGCCTTATAAAGCCTAATCCTAATTTTTACTCTTATTGGAATACTCAAGTCCATGGCATTGAATATTGGGACACCATAGATGCGCAAACATTTCCTGAAGTATGGAAAGTTATTGCCGAAAGAATATCCGGCCTTCCGCTTGTAGCTCACAATAGTTCGTTTGATAAAAGCTGCTTGAAAGCGGTACATGAATTATATGGAATGCCTTATCCTGACTATGAGTTTTACTGCACATGCCGTACGGCCAGAAAAGCATTCCCTGATTTAAGGAATCACCAGCTCCACACAGTCTCTTCTCATATTGGATTTGAACTTATTGACCACCATAATGCTTTGGCAGATGCGGAGGCTTGTGCACGGATAGCGATGTCTATATTATAATATGAATTTGCACTGTGAATAAAAATATTTTTACACCATCAAGAGTTTTGCTTTCAGGGCAGGATTGACACTAACCAGGAAACAGACTTGGAGCTTAAACTAAAATGGTATACTTTTGGATTGAAATACTAATATACATTTTGAGGTAATACAAACATAAATAAGACAAAATAAACAAAAAATACAGGAAAGCGTTTATATATTATGCTCACACAAGACCAAATAAATATTATAATTACAACCTTGAAGCCGCATAATCCGGTGATGATTGGTGTATTTGGTTCTTTTGCTCGCGGAGACAACACAATAAATAGCGATATAGATATTTTATACCAATTTGATTCAAAATATTCTCTATTTGATTTAGCTGACATAAAATTTGAGTTGGAAAAAAAATTAAATAGAGATGTAGACTTAGTAGAATTAACTGCTATTCACCCTCTTATGAGAGATAGAATTTTATCTGATACCAAAATTGTTTATGAACAATAAAGAAAGAGATTTATTTAGACTACAGCACATTTTGGAGTGTATAGATAAAATAATTACACTTACAGAGTCATTGCAAGATTTTGATACTTTCGAGAAAAAATGGATCGAACAAGATGCCATGATTAGAAATTTTGAAATTATCGGTGAAGCTTCTAATCATATATCTTTAGAAACTAAAGATAAATATCCAGATATTAAATGGCATCAAATGAGGGGGATGAGAAATTTTATGTCACATGAATATTTCGGCGTCAGATTGTTAACTATTTGGGATACGGCTGTAGGTGATATTCCTAAATTAAAAATACAAATATCTAATATTATATCGGAACTGTAGGTCAATTAAAGGATACAGGATTACTCCATAACTGAATATCATCTACTGAATCTTCTTTTTTATTTTAAAATATCTTCCAAGATTAAATTTGTTTCATTAGCTCTCCCACATATAAATAGTTTTATTGGTTTTTAATTTATTTTTATTCATAAATCTGTCCCAACTCTTCCACAATCTCCTTCACCTCTTCCCTGAACCATTCCGGCTTTAGGACTTCGACGTGGGCGCCATGCGATAACAGCTCTTGCCGGAAATCGTAGGTGGGCTTGATGTAGTATTCAAAAATGGTGTAGTCGTCATTGGAGGTAATCACCTTTTGTGAGCTGTGCAGCGGAAGTGCTTTTATATAGGCGTCCTGTCCGTTGAGTACTTTTATACGGATTGTCTCGGTTGGGATGTCTTCTCCTGAGATGATACCAAAGCTGTCATCGAAGTAGGATTCGAAATCTGCATCTTTGGGCAGATCAAACGTGTCAGCAGTTATCTCAACATGCTTTACGCGATCCAGCGAGTAGGTTTGTAATTTTCCGCTGTAAGGATTATGTGCAAGTAGGTACCAGCGTTGTTTGAATACTTTCAAAAAGTAGGGACCTACATCGAATGTTGCAGGATTGTCTTGCCAGAATGCCTGGTAGGTAATCTTTAAGGTGAAATTGTCGTGCATGGCTTCAATTATAGTGGATAGATATTCCTGTCCGTGTGGTATCTTCTCAAACAGGATGCGATGTCTGAGCTTGTGACTTTCGTTGATGAGATTGTTTACTGTAAATGTATTAAACAGCCAGCCTCTCACCCCACTATTCTCAATATCTTCTGAGTTCTCGATGTAATATTGATAGCCGTTACGCTTGTCGCACTCAATGTTAATATCAAACATCTGCTCAATTGCCTTGCGGTGATTGTGAAACGTTCGAAGGGGATAATCCTCCTGTTCGTAGTTTAGTGACGAACGTTGCCAGTGTTCGTTTATCTCTTCATAAGTGATTTTGTGCTTACGGTGTATCAGGTCAACAAGCCACACATATCGGTTAAAAAGACTGGCAGTGTTGTATTTGCTGCTTTTCCTTTTGTTTGTCATATTATTGTCTTTTTAGGTTAAAGATATTAGACCATTATGCTAATTTGTGACACAAGATAAATCATAATTTTGAAATAATAAAGATTATTGAAAAAAGTCTAATGAATGTGCAACTATTTGGCATACATAAGGATTAATTTTATGGAACTATGAGACGAAAACGTGTAGAATTATTCCGATATAAGGCCAAAGACATAAAGATTACAATTTCATTGTACTACAATGAGGCGGGGCAACTTATAGTTGACGGATTTGATACCGGCAAGAAAGTTGAGGAAATATTGGGTAGTGAAAATTATAATTATATGTACAAGATTGATCCGGTTGAAGTTGAGAAGTTCCACGCACTTTTTGATGTTTCAACTGCCGATAAGATTGGACTCTTGCTTGAAATCAGAAAACGGTTTGGAGATAATCACGCGTTTTCAAGTCTTGGTAGTTTTATGCTGGAGAATGATATTAAATATAAAGCTGCTTATGGGGATGAAGAATTTTAAAAGAATAAAAAATCATGAATGGAACATTTTTTTCACTTAATCCGGGTGCAAATATCTTTAAAGAGATCAAGATTCAACAACCAAAATGGTGGACACTTTTACGTGAAGACAAAGAACTTTATATTGAAATTCGCAAAGACAACTATATCAATGTATATTATCACGGCGGTTGCCTTGCAAAAATTGAATATAAGAATGGATTCATAGCTAAAACCCATCAAAAATATTTAGGTGACTGCGAACCACGTGGTAAAGGTAATAAAGGGACTGATAAATTTGAATATGATACTATCGATTTAGCAAAACTTGATAACACCTTAATAATTAACATAAAAGAAAGAATAAAAATCGATTATCTACGACACATTGAGAATGAGAAGCCGACAGAAAAATGGATTCAAGGAAAGTTAATAACGGGGTATTCTAAATATATCGATTCTGAATTTCAATTTAATAAAGATATTGAGATAGGCAGACTAAGAATTGATTTAATAGAATTATCAAATGATGTATTATCATTTGTCGAGTTAAAAGGAATTTTTGATAGTAGATTAAGAAATGATGAATACCGAAATCCAAAAGTTCCCGAAATTATTGAGCAAATGGACAAGTACAAGTTGTTTATAAATAAATATGAAAATGATATCATTGAATATTATAAAAAGTTGATTGAAATAAAAAACTCTTTGGGATTGACTACAATTTACAAAAATAAAATTGAGCTTAACAAGAAACCTAAGCTCATAATTGTAAATACATATAAGAAAATGACAAAAGGACGTGAAGCAAGAATTAGAGATATAAAATATTTATTGGACAAGCATGAGATTAATTACATCTTTGAATAAATGAAATTAACAATCCACAGAGGCAGTAATCAAATTGGCGGCAGTGTTGTTGAAATAGAAAGTGAAGGCTACAGATTATCCTGAAAAGTTTAAGGAGGTTTTCCCGGAATACAAGATTCTTGAGTTAAGAGATGGTAAGGAAATTAATTTATCAACTTATAAATTTTGAAAATATTCCAATCGACAGAGATGTGTTAATAACGCATCATCAACCATTAGGTATATTTGAGTTATCCGGAAATATAGATTATGGCGATTATGTTTTATTTCCAAATATTTTTATAATTTTGTATAAATCTCTTAAATGAGTTTCCGCTTGTTTTTTAATGAAAATAACTAAATCATGAAAAAGGTGAAAATATTTTCTGCAATCACTGCACTACTTTTAACCGGAATGGTCTTTTCACAGAGCAACCAACCGATACAGATTAACGTTGACGCTAATAATCAAATTGCTACTGTCACCAACCTGTTCAATGGAACAAATATTGAAGACCTGAACAATCAGACTAACGGTGGTTTGTTTAGTCAGCTAATTCATGGTGAAGCTTTTGAAGAAAATATTGATACGGATTTTCTCAATC
>JAQUIZ010000104.1:0-3976 GCA_028683355.1 Fermentimonas sp. | reverse complement strand
TGTATGATGTTTATTCTAAGGATGTTTATGCGCATGTTTTGGACAGAAGACCTGAGATAATTTCCGGTTGGGAGTTTTATGGTCGTTATCTTCCTTACGACTCTCTCCCTCAAAATATTCAGCAGACAATACTTGAACGCATCAACGGCAATGAGCAAATCTCTAAATTCTGGAATAAACAGGTTACCGGTGATCCTCAGTATCGCTACACGCTGGAGCGCAATTACAAAGCTTATATGGGTCGTCAGACTCAGGTGTTAACTTTCGTGAGCGGCACCGGGGAATTAGGGATAACCAATCACGGCTTATACAAGCAAGGTATCCGTTTTGATGCTAACAAGCCTTACGATGGCGTACTGCGCGTTATGGCTGATAAGCCGACCGATATTTATATCTCTTTACGGGATGAAAATAATGAAGTTTTAGATGAAAAGAAATTTCAGCTGAAAGGTGATGGGAGTTATGAGAAAGTAGAATATGAGCTGATTCCAAGCGGAAGCACTTTTAAAGGCAATATTGGCGTTTCATTGAAGAATCCGGGCGAGGTACGTTTGGGATTCATGTTTCTTCAGCCGGGTGAATGGGGACGTGTTCCGGGTGGATGGCCGATTAGGAAAATGTTTACTGATGCTTTAAAACGTCAGGGCATAACTGCATTTCGCTACAATGGTTCAATGGTAGATGTGGGCAACGATACTCATCTATATCGTTGGAAAAAGATGATAGGTCCTGTTGATGAGCGTCGCACTTGTCTGCGTAATGGCTTCAATCTGTACGCTACACACAGCTTCGGTTTTATTGAGATGTTGCAGGCAGCCGAGGCAATCGATGCTATTGCAATAATTGGCATGAGCATGGATGAGACTACAGAAGATATTCGTGATTTTGTTGAATATGTGAATGGTCCGGTTACATCAAAATGGGGCGCCTTAAGAGCTGAACATGGTCATCCGGAGCCCTACAACCTTAAATATATTCAGGTGGACAATGAGCGTCCCATGACTACTGGCTATGTGGAATGTATGAAAAAGTTTGCTTTAGCAGCTTGGGAGGTGGATCCTGAAATGTCAATCATGACTTCTCTTAACATCGGAGGCAACGGTTTTCGTCGTGATCTCACAGATGCACAAAAGGAGCGTATTCAAAATATCGAGAAACAAATTGCAGATTTAGAGGGGGTTCCTCAATCAAGACAGCAAATTCAACAATTACAGCAACAACTAAATATGCTTCAATCTTCTACTCGTGCTTATAAATTAGCTTCTGAAATGGTTGGCTGGTTTATTTCTCAGGGCAAAGGTGACAAAATAGCATGGGATCCTCATTATAGCGGCGCTATTTCTTTTGCTGACCGTGGAGATGCTTATCTCAACGAAATGGGTATTAATTTACAGAGAGAACTGGCAAAAGATTATCCCGGCTACTGGCTTAAACTACATCCTATGGAAGAAAACGGCTCTCGTTGTGATTGGGATCGCGGCCTTGCTCATGCTCATAACTGGAATACAAATCAGCGTTATGGAGATAGTTTTGTTATGCTAGGAACAGCTAATACCTTTCAGCCGCATGGTCTGCACTATATGTGGGATCAGGGGCGCATACATTATACTGCTGATACTATATGGTTTCAACCCTCAGCACATATAGACGAGATCATAAAAGATACTTGGAAATCTAATGTGGTAGAAACTATAAGTAGTGCGGATAGTCTGTTGGATGTTACATCAAAGATAAACGATTCTAAAGATGAATTAACTCTGTATGTTGTTAATCTGTCAGAGAATCCTCAGGAAGCTGTTATTAATATCAACAACTTTAAATACAAAAACAGAGCGGAAGTTATTACTATTGGTGATTGTGAATTAACAGAGTACAATACTTATGAAAATATGAATAATGTGGTACCTGTGTATTCTAAAGCTACTTTCAGAGGCAAAAACACCAAATATGTTTTCCCTAAATACTCATTCACAGTAATTACTCTGAAAAAGTAAATCAAGGGTAAACAAAATTAAAAAAGGCACTTATAAAAACAATTTGTAGGTGCATTGCTGTTTACATACCAAAGTAGAATTTTGCTATAGAGAAATAAATTAGAACACCTGAAATATCGCAAATTGTAGTTATCAATGGTGCGCTAGCGGTGGCTGGGTCAAGTTTTAAGCGAGTAAAAATAAAAGGTAACAGCATGCCTATTACACTACCTACTATTACCATGACAATCATTGTGAGCGAGACAACCGGAATAATGCCCGGAGCACGCCATGACGCTATAATAGAAACACCAAGTGCCATAGTTATACCAAGTAGAACAGCTACAATTAATTCTTTTCCCAATAAATATATCCAGTCTCTTCCACGAACGTCACCCTTTCCTAGTGATCGTATCATCAGCGTAGCTGATTGTGAACCTGCATTACCTCCACTATCAATAAGCAGGGGCAGAAAAAAAACTAATGACACCATAGACTCTATCACAGTATCGAAGCGAGACATGGCATAGCCAGAAAACACATTCATTAAAACCAAAGCAAACAGCCAACCGATACGTTTCTTATAAATGAATGAGATGGATGCATGTAAAGGGTTTATAATTGCATCCTTTACACCGGCGAATCTGTGAAAATCTTCGGTTTGCTCCTCTTCTGCTACGTCAAGTATATCGTCAACGGTTACTATACCAAGCAGTATATTGGAGCTGTCTACCACCGGCAAAGCTATTCTATCATAATCCTGAAAGACTTGAATAGCGGTCTCCTGATCATCAAATGCACTTAGTACTACCAAATCATGTTTGGTCAGATCCTCAACTTTATCCTCCGGATTAGCAAGCAAAATATCACGGATTCTTAGATCATTTAACAGATGCCAGTTTTTATCAACTACATAGACTACACCCAACGTTTCTGAATCATTACCAAAGCGACGAATATGCTGCAAAGTCTCTTTAACAGTAAAATGCGATTTTACTGCTACATACTTTGGCGTCATCAACCTACCTATACTTTCTTCGGGGTACCCTAGAAGCTGAGTGGTTATTTGCATATTCTCCCTACTCATTAATTGCATCAGCTGCTGAGACACTTTTCCGGTTAACTCTTCAAACAGAGCTGTTCGATCGTCAGGTTCAATATCATTCATCAGGTTGGTGAGGAGTGTAGCATGTTGAGCAAGTCCATCAATGATCCTCCTCTGTTTGTTGGGATCAAGTTCCTGGAACACATATTTTGCTTTTTCTCTGGGAAGAAAACGAAATAAAATGGTTGATTGCAGTTCGTTGCTACGCTCGATAAGCGTAACTATAGCAGGCACATCCAGCTTTGTCAGCTCCTCTTTGAGCGAAGCCCAAGACTCATTTCTTAAGAGTGTGTGAAAATTTGTGTAGTAATTTTTCATAAACGTTCCCTTTCATCATTGACAGAAAGGAAAACGTTTCCTTATCCGGCAAAGACAATGTTTGTAATTAATATGTTTCGTTTTGGATCGTCGTCCATATTATAATTTGCTATTTTATCGGTTTGTTAAAACATTTACAAATGTACGAATTAAACTATTGTTATTCAAACAATACATTTTCACTATTGTTCAATATTAGTATTTGGATATTACAGTTTTCCGGTCTCAGAAATACGATCATTTTCAAGCTTCAAATCTCCTGAATCTATCTTGAATCGTATTACTCTTATTATTTTCTCACTGTTTTCATCCGTTTTTGACAATGATTCGGTATCGTTTAACGAGTCAACGAGTTCATTTAATCTATAACTTGTTTGAGTTTTAAAAGCTTCTTCAAGTTTACTTTCTATTAATCGATATTCCCAGTTATTTAATCCTGACTCATTCCTTTTAAGACAGACATCGCAGCAACCGCAGTCTTTTGAATCGGTTTCTCCAAAATATACCAACAGCATACGACTTCGACAGACATCACTGTTTGCGGCGTAGTCGATTATAGAATGTATCCTTTTACTGAAAC
>JAQUIZ010000103.1 GCA_028683355.1 Fermentimonas sp. | reverse complement strand
AAATAGCGGCGGCTATTATAGAGCTAAAACCGGGCCACACGTGCACGGAAGAAGATATAAGGACATTCTGTGCTCCCTTGCCGCGTTACAAACGTCCGCGAGAAATTATTTTTGATAAAGTCCCGCGTAATCCCACCGGCAAAATTGAAAAACCGCGTTTAAGGGAAAAATATGGTGCCATAAGTTTAGTGGCGGTTCAAACGGGGAGTTAATTGGGGTCGTGGGCGGAACCTACGGGGACGTTTCATTCAAAATAAGCACAAGAAAAGACCCTTCCAGTATTACTAGAAGGGTCTAAAACTTTTTATAAATCAGGTGGCGGAAAGAGTTGAACCTTTAACCAACAATTAAAAACCTCGTTTTTACCTCTAACGAACACCTAAATACACTATCATTTGACCTGATACGAAAATAAATTTAACCTAAACGATAAAAGGATACTTAATCAACGAAACTGAACTAATCTTTTTACACATGTGGTAGGAGACTAGCCCCTCCATTTTCCGGAACGGGCGGCTCTGCCGCACCAGAATATTCAACATCTCTTTTTTCTATACACCCAACCTCGCCTTTAGTGCTTCCTGTAGTATTTTTGATAAGCTAATACCAGCGTCGGCTGCTTTAATGTCCAACCAATTAGGAATACTGACCGTGCGTCGAACGGCATGATTATCACGTATTTCGGCACGAACAAGATTTACTATACGGTATCGGAGCCAGGCTGGGCAAAAGACCCAACCTTGTTTTTCACCCTGAGAGCGGTTGATATCCATGATCTCATTAGTAAAGCCATTCAAAGCAAAACCCAAACCATGCTCAGCAAATCCGGGGCTAAAAGCCGTCATATCCTGGAGAATGCAGATATAGCCGCCATGTTCGGGGTGGAAGTGGAAGCTATGGTTCCCGATGTCACAAATATTACTGATAAAAAGCAAAAAAGCCAAGGGAAGAGGACGAGAAAAAAAGTGTAGGTAAAATAAGGAACAAATTAATCAACAAGCATTTCCTGAAGAATGGCCTTTACAGCAGTTCGGCATCAATTTCATCTGGGATAATTAATTCGTCATCCCCAAATTCATGCATCTGTTGAAAAGCGTCTTGCCACCCTTCACGGGGGCTTTTAACCGGTTTAAGAATAATCTCGTTGTCTCGAACTTCAATTTCAACCTTTGAGCCAATTCCACACTGTTTCAGGATCGTGGAGGGGAGTCGCACTCCCTTAGAATTACCAATTCTAATTACATCAGTTTTCATACGTATTCCTCCATGATTGCGTAATTACTTAGTAATTATATAATATCAAATCAATTAATCATTACCATATGAAATTAACTTGCCAAACACAACTATCCATGATGCAGTAGACAATAAAAAATATTATGTCAACAAGAGAGACGGAATTCTAGCTATATTAATTATAATGTCGGATTATTGGGTATTTTCATGTATGTAATTAGAGGATAATATTGTCAAATTGTCGAAGCAGTATAATTTAGTGGATTTTTTGCATTAAATGGATGTAAGTCTCATAGATTGCTTGGTCGCATTTGTAAGGAGCAACCAAACCTATTTTACCACTGGCAGATGGGGCTTCGCCCATCGGTTGGATAACAAGAGCTGTATGACGCGAGAGTGTCACGTACGGTTCTGTGAGAAGCTTAGGGTGAAATTCCCTGGGTTTACTCGACTAATGCGATGTTTACTTAACCAGCGGTTAATGCTAAAGACCAGGGTGCAATTACGGATGTAATACGGAGGGGCTTTAAGCTGACGTATTTCAATCCTGGAAATCCGGCAAGATAGATTGCTGGGATGTGGAGGAGGCTATTCATAAATTCCACCAGGGTCCATCCAGAAAGTTGTACAACCGCCATAATGATGTGGACGCGGACATAATAGTCGCTTGGGCTGTGAAAAGGGGGATTCTATCGACCGAGAAGATCCCGGAAGATTTGCTTGAAGAAATAAAAGGCATTATGGCTATATATGATTGGAATAGCGGAGGATAGAATATCTACATCCGTAAAATACTGTCAAGCATTTCTGAAATCCATGAAATGGTCTTTGTAGGAGTGTTATGAGCAAAACATGTAGCAATACCGGGCCAAGGGGAAAGAATAATAATCAGAATTGATTTAAAGATTGATGGCATTCCTGCAATTCTTTGGGGAGAGCCATCAAATAAACTATTTATAGCTGTTCACGGAAACATGTCCAGCAAAGATGATGATGCAATAGTAATATTCGCAGAAGAAGCAACTGACAAAGGGTATCAGGTACTTAGCTTTGATTTGCCGGAACATGGAGATCGTATAGGTGAAGATTATACTTGCAAGGTTCAAAACTGTGTTAGTGATCTTACTGCCATTGTGGGATACGCGCAAACTATTTCAAGTAATATAAGCTTATTTGCCTGCAGTATGGGGGCATATTTTAGTTTGCTTGCATACCGGGATTTGCCGCTCGAACAATGTCTGTTCCTATCTCCTGTGTTGAACATGGAACGCATCATAAATAATATGATGAAATGGTTCAATGTAAGCGAGGATAGATTAAAAGCTGATAAGGAAATTGAAACGCCCATCGGACAGACACTTTATTGGGATTATTACTGCTATGTAAAATCCCACCCGGTTGACACTTGGAATAAAACGACCGCGATTCTTTATGGTTCCAATGACGATATTTCTGAATTTGATGTGGTTTCTGAATTTGCCAAAAGATATCATTGCGGGTTACAGGTGTTGGAAAATGGTGAGCATTATTTCCATACTGATGAACAGCTGCAGTATTTTAGGCAGTGGCTAAGAGATAATATCTTCGGATGTCAAGGGCATGGAGTTATTGACTCTCGTCAGGCAGAGGAATGGTAGGTGAATTACAAAAATGCGGATGTCTATGATCTGGAGGGGTAATAGGTAAGCCTATGCTTAATTGCAGTAGCCTTGAAAAAGGAAAAGAAGTATTCAATATTACGTAAATGATATTCTTGATAAAAGATGTTATAATCTGTATATAGATTGATTATTTTCCTTCTAAATTGCTGATACTATACATATTGTATAAGAGCAAATTTAGAAGGTGATATGGTATGGATAAGAAGATTGATTGTGATGAAATCCCTGTTAATAGTTCTCAAGAGGAGGGGGATAAAATGCCAGCACTTGCAAAAGATGATCAATATAAAGGGCTATCTTTATCACTGAAAAAACTAAATGAAATAACAGTTAAACCTAAGGTTGAAAATGGGAAAATATTGCTTGATAAAAACAATAAAGATCATCGTTATATTGTAGAAGAGGAATATTAACTCATAAATGTTTGTTGATATTGGTGAAATATTTTGGCTTACACTTGAATATGAAGATATACCAAATGAATCCAAAAGAAGACCGGCAATAATCATTGATAAAAAAGAGGATAGCTTATTTATTTTAGTTTCAACTACATCGCAATCTCCTAGTGATCCGCCGTCTTATTTTGATGGGTTTAAAATACCAATTTATAATTGGCGGAAAATTGGCTTATTAAAACCATCATGGGGATTGGGTTATAGATTAATTGAATTAACAGAAAACGAATTGAAAAGTGTAATTAAAAAAACGGATTATATAGGACGTCTGAGTAAAAATGATTTACAATATTTAATTAGACAAATTGAACTTAAACATAACTAAGACCTCTTAACAGAGGTCTTTTATATTAGCCTTATCGGTGCCATATAATGCCGATAATTTTATCTGATATTAATAGAATATTTCTGGATAAATATAATGTTCCCAGGGAATAAGACACAAAGGTTACACAGGGACGTTGTTTATGTAACACCTCAAAACTTTTAGCTTTGTTACAGAAAGAACGTCCCTATGTGTGCGTGCCTGACCTTAACCTGGGATAAGGCTAAGTACTTGTATGATAACATTTTTATATAGTCAGAGAACCAACACAGGGTTATCACAACGTTGCTTGATGTTCATAGGGATGTGGTTTTATGTCCAGTAGAATACAAGATGATTCAATATTGAATAATTGTTTCTATTCAGACAATGCAGGGTTGGTCAGCGAATCCTGCATCTGGAAAAGTGTTGGAGAGGAGAAATGAAATCCATGCTTAATAAAATAATAATGAACAAAAAGCTCTGCATAGCCCTTGCATTAATAGCAGTGGCAGCAACGGGGCTGGCGGCCTATTGCATTACAGCTTTAAAGGCAAATTCGGCTTCCGGAACGGTTGTAGAAGTAAGCGCTTTGAATACTACCGGGCATGGAGTGAAGATTGATACGGGGTTTCTGCTTAAATGTTCGGAACCTATAAACGAGCAAGAGGTCAGAAATAGCATTGCGGTAACACCGTTAATGAACTATACACTTAAACACCAGTCCGGAAATCAGTATATTCTGAATTTTGATGAGAAGCTTAAACCCGATTCCATTATAAGTTTTAAGCAGATTGATACAGTAAAACCTTATTCATGGGCTTTCCAGACTGAGAATGTCTTTCGGGTGACTCAGACACTTCCCGCCGACAAATCCAAAATGGTTCCTGTCAATACTGGAATAGAAATCAGTCTGTCTTACCTGGATGTCGCAGATTTCCAGAACAGCTTTAAGATTGAACCGGCTGTGGCCGGAAAATATGAAAAACACGGCAAGACCTGGGTTTTTGTCCCGGATGGGCTTCAACCCAACACCCTTTATAAGGTTACGGTAGATAAGGGCCTGAAGTCATCGGGCGGTGAGCTTTTAGGCGAGGATTATACTTTTTCCTTTCGAACCAACGAAACTTTAGCCAATAACAACTACCTGTACATAAGCGGAGAAGCTGCGGAGACCTTCGCCCCCGATGTCACTCCGGTCATAGAGGTCAGGGCCAGCGAGCATTACAATGAAGCCGATCTTAGAGTGCGGGTGTTAAAGTTTTCCGATGCCGGCTCCTATCTAAGCGCTCTTAAGGCAAGGCATGATTATATAAACGATCAGCTCGGTTATGAAAACCATTATTTTGCTTCACTGGAAGGTGTGGAGAGAATAGGGGATTTTACAACCAGGATTAAAAGAGAAAACCCGCAGCAAACTTGGTCGCCTGCATATATCGTTTTGCCGGATAAGCTTCCCGCAGGCCACTACCTTATAAACCACTTTGAAAGAGAATCCTGACGGGTTCTCAATAGATGTAACTACCAACCGCATCGACATAAGTTCAGTTAAAAGCGGGGATGACATTTACACGGATAATTATGAGCATATCAAGGGGGAGGGGGTCGATATTCCTGTTGCAGTCAAGATTTTTGAAGTAACCTGGAACAAAATTCAGGAAGGCACGTATTACGACTATATCAACAAGGTCACAATACCAAGATATCGATATGAAAAATCGGAAAAGCAGGTGGATAAGCGCCAGGGTGTTACCCAAAACAGCAGCCTGCTTTTTGACAAGCTTAGTTACAGCAACACCGACGAACACTATTACTATGCCCTGGTCGAGTGTGCCATGCACGCGGGAGTGCTATCAGTGAGCGGGTCGACTTTTACTGCAATATGTATCCCGGCCAGTCCGGTATAAAGTATTACAACTTTTCCCACCAGAACTCCGAGGGTTTTTCGGTCGGCGATACGGTCAACATCAAACTGCTTAAAAACAGCCAGCCTGTATTAAATCAGGGCAGGCTGCTTTATGCGGTCGTTCAAAACAGCCTGGGGGACTATAAAACAACCGAGGGAACCAGTTTCAGCTACACATTCAGCAAGGCTGACATTCCCAATATTGCTATTTGGGGAGCTTATTTTGACGGAAAAAATGTCTTCCCGGTTTCAAGCGACTTTCTTACTTATGATCCCGGTGAAATGCAACTTACCGTTGCCACAGTGCCGAACAGGGACGGCTTTACCCCCGGCAGTGAAGTGCATTTGGACATCTGTGTCACCGATAAAAACCAAAAACCAGTAAAAGGAGCGGCGGTATCGAGTCTTGTTCCATATATTAAATATTACCTGCCTGATGTAAAGGTGGTTGCGGTGCTTTTAACCCGGCGGGTAACCCTGGAACAGTCCAAGGATATCTCCCTGCTGCTAGGCAGTATAGCCAAAAGCAAAAAATGCCTGGTGGTCGGTTCGGTCGATTTCTCTCATGGCCTGCCCGCCAAAGAAGCAAAGATAAGGGATGAGGTTACCAGCAAAGCAATTCTTAATAACAACCTGGAAAGAATAAAAAGAATGACCAATGGAAACCTCGATTTGCCCGAGACGCTGTGCTCCATTCTGTACTATATGCAGGAGCGCGGGGCGTGCGCGGCCACTTTGTTTAGTCATAAAAGCGCCGCCGAGTTCCTTGAAAACCCTGTGCTGCAGGATTGCACCACTTACTTTGTTCTTGGCAGTCCTTAGAGGAATACGAGATCAGGTCTGACATTGACATTGACGAATCGAGAGCCAGATGCACAAGCTGGAGTAGACCTTTCGCATGTTATCCTCGCCAACAACCAAGCTGCTTGTCCCGTGCAGCCTGGGAGGTTAAGATAAATGTAATGATGATGCACCTATCAACAAAACCGGGTGGCAGGAGATGAGATGAAAGGTTAGCATGCTTATGAATAAAACAGATGAGGAACCTCAGTTATGGGGAGATAAACGCTATCATAGTTTAAACTACCATCTAAGATGTTAGAGCCAATCCAAAATGTCCAGAAATTAACGGAATAGCTGACCAGATTCATCCCTCGATCGATATGCTTTGATTATTTTATCTCGTTTGTTAGGCTCGAAGTCCTCCCCATACCAGCGTCGGAAGAATTCTTCTCGAAGTTCACCAGGTGAAATACCAGGCATCTCCTCGAGAATTGCCGATTGGGTTATAGATCTGGCCATATCGAAAATAGATGCTGCCATAAAGAGCTTTTCTATCTCATCCTTCTGCATCATCATCTGTAATAGTTTTTTTTCCGCTCCCACGCTAGTATCATTCATTTTTCAGGCTCCTCCATAAATGCTCTATTCCGAGTTCCTTTACCCAATAGTCAATATATTTCCAATCCAGTTTATCATGCTGATGAGTCACTATACTGGTTGCGTCCCGTATTTGCAGCTCTGAAACGCTGTCAGTAGCCCAAAACAACTTGGAAATAATCAAGTCTTCGGGACTTACTACCCATACGGCGAAATCCGTTATATGCTTCTTAACTCTTCGCTGAAATTCCAATCGACGATAAGAGCTATCTTTGCGGACAATAAAATCGACTTTGACTACTGCCTGAAAATGAATAATATTAAACATTCCTTGAAGTTTAACAGCTTCTGTTACATCATCTTTATCTATATAAAAATCATCAGCAAAGGTTTCAACCACCTTGGGTACTTGTTCAGCGATGAGTTCAATTATAATGTCAATATCCCTGGTCATGCGAGGCTGCGCGAAAAAGCCCGCCGCCACAGATCCAGATAACATATAGGGTATTCCCAATGTATCTAATTTACTTGTTACCAGTCTCAATATTTCTATTTCCACCGGCAAACCCATACAAATCAACCTCTCTATTGATTAAAAAGATGTTATAACAATCTTATGACTATTTTACCATAAATGTATATTGCGTTGAAACGCTCAAGAGTACGAGCGACCGAATTGCCAAGGCTTCAAAGAGCTGATCCAGACTAAATGAGCTTCAACCCTTTGTATTCCGAAAAAGAGCAAAGTGAAGTGCTATTTGTTTCCCGTTGCTTGAAAACTCCATTGTTGCATTAACCATATAGTTGTCATTTTTATGGGTAATTTAGTGCTAAAAAATCGATCCATTACTTTGCCCAAAATGTAGTGGTCATATGCGAATTATATCCATTATTGAAGATCTGGCTATCATAAAGAAGATATTGATACATCTGGATCTGTGGGGCAGCTCTTTGCCATCCGTGGCACCGGTTCCCGTTGATGCTTAAAATTAGTCCGTCATACCTTCCATCTTTTTCATTTAATGCATATATATAAGTTTTTTCTTCGGGAAGGGATGCAATCATCTTAATATCAGAATCGACTTTGACTGTTTGCTGTTCTTGAATCCAACTGACATCCGCTCCGAGTGCTTCTGAAACAGCCCTGATCGGAACATATACGGAATTGTTAATCATTTGAGCATTTAATCCGGTAAATTGCCCATTGATATAAATTAAGATTCCCTGGGCTGCATAGGCACTACCTACGAGCATAGCTATTGCACATGACACTGTAATTACAATATATAACCATTTTCTCTTAAACAAACTTAGTCCCTCCAGTTAAATGACTTTTCTTTTGCATCGATCATATATAAGGTCATAAGTGAAAGACCTCCATTGATGTACTGTGCAATAAATTTGTTAATTCTCTTGTGTAAAAACGCTCATCGGGTCAATGTACTCACCGTCAATAGTCAGGCTAAAGTGTAGATGATTGCCTGTTGCTTCGCCGGTCGCGCCAACATAGCCAATAACGTTGCCTTGCTGCACGGTATCGCCCGCTGCAAGTCCTTCTGCTAATCCAAACAATTTCGAGTAAAAAGTCTGAATACCGCCGCTGTGATTCAAAATGACATAATTACCATCCGTTTCATTATTTCCTATCTCGGCGATTGTTCCCTTATCGGCAGCAAGTACAGGTGTGCCTTCAGGTGCCGGAATATCAATCCCGTTATTAAACACCATTTCTTTCTTCACGGGATGCATGCGGGTACCATATGCAGCGGAAATATGATTATACCCCGTTACAGGCCACAGATATTTCCCGTCGATATTATTGCTATCGTTTGGCGTATTTGATTCCGAAACAGACGATTTTTCGTCCTGCGGGTTGGCGGTTGATTCCTGCATGGCATCCGAATCCCGGATAGTATCATCCGGCTTGGGTTCGTTAATGCCGTTTATAGAATATTCGCCGAGGTTATCATTCAAATCGGTATCCTCTCCTGTTACATTCATGAATGATACCATCGCAAAGCCTGTAAAACATAATGTAGCAGCGATAACAAATGAAATAATAACAATTCGTTTTGAGGTATTTTTTACGTTCATCATATGTGTCAACCTTCTTTCAATTCCTTTTTTTGATTCGGCAAGTGTAGCGTATATGCCCGAATGTTGATTTACAACCCTGCACAGGACATTGAGGATCGTTTCGCCATAAAATTGCCGTTCTTCCATGTTCATATCAGATACCACCTGCTCGTCACATGAAAGCTCGCAGAAAGTATCAATGTTTTTCGTCAGCCGGTATGCGGCCGGATTAAACCAATGGATTGCGTTTGCCACAAGCGTCAGAGATTTCACCCATAAATCACGCCGCTTGAAATGAGTAAGCTCATGTTTGAGAATAACTTTAAGCTCCCTTTCGCTCATTTCCACTTCGGGCAGTATTAAAAATGTTTTGAACAGGCCGGCAAGCAGGGGTGTTTTAATGATATTATTTGACAATAGCCGGAGCTTGCCCTTTATATCCATTTCAGTCATCGAGTTTTTTAGTGCCAGAAGTGTTCCCGTATCATCAATTTGCAAACTTGTCCGCATGATTTTCCGCCTAAACCGGACAAACTGAATACCATACAAAATAATGAACACGAAACCCCCAACAAGCCATATAAGCGGCAAAACCGATAAAACTGTTTTTAGTATAAAGACAGTCGTTACAGGCGCGGCAGGCGTTACGGCAGTAGGGTCTGTCTGCGGTAAAGCCTGCCCGGTTTGTGGTGGTAATATATCCGTTTGTTGTACGGTTATCATATCATTAAGAATGACAGGCACATTTGGAAGCCCCTGATTCGTCGTACATGGTATATTTGAAAAAAGATTACCGCCAACAATTCCAACAGGAACAAGCAGAAACAATACTACTAATATGTACATACGATAAT
>JAQUIZ010000102.1 GCA_028683355.1 Fermentimonas sp. | reverse complement strand
CAGACGTGTGCTCTTCCGATCTCTTTCGCGTATACCACATAAAAATAGCCCATATCTTATCCTCACTCAATAAAGTAAGTAATAAAACATGGGCTATAAATATGCCGCTCAAATAGTTAGCTGTTGTTTCTCAGATACCGAATTAGTATCCAGATAAGCCATAATCCGCCCGTACAAAGCGTAAGAATAAAGTCCAAAAGAAGACCGAAAAATCCACGCTTCTTATTTCCATTCTTACTCATAATTTCTCCTTATCTCAAATATGTTGGTATTTTCTAATCCTTTAACCTCCATATAATCTTCTCCTTTCGATAAACATACAGAACATTCCAAATTTATTGTATCATATTTACAATCGTACTAGGCGAGCTGCTCTGTAGACTTTGCCGCCTGCTTTCTTTACTCTCATAATGTCGATCTCCCTCCGTAATCCAGTTTTCCTTGGCGAAGAACATGGGAATCCCGAACATCAAAGTAAATATGAAAAAGGTGCCATCGTATTCAATAAGAACACTCAGAGCACCAAGCAAGATAAACAAAACTGAGTATATTTTATTTTTTAGCAGTTCTCGTCGTCGCCACATAACGTCCTCCTATTTTTCATTATCCGTAACCACGCTTGCGATTCCAGAATTAGTTATCATCTTTTCGCAGATCTTACAAGGCCTGACCTGTTCCGCAGGTATTCGCTTGCCGTCTTCGAATCCGACCAAATATATCGCGGAACCGATCATATCTCGTCTCGCTGCGGAGATTATAGCGTTCTGCTCAGCGTGTACCGCAAGGCAAGCTTCATATTTCTCACCATGAGGAATGTTGTTTTCTTCTCTCCAACACTTACCGACATCACAGCAGTTTGGAGAATTTCGAGGAGAGCCGTTATAACCAGTGGCGATTATCTCATCGTTTTGGACTATAATAGCGCCGTACTGTCTACGAAGGCATGTGCTACGTTTGGATACAGCTTCCGCTATTCCGAGATAGTAATCGCTTTTAGATATCCTATTCACAAGAGTCCTCCTTACACGGTTTTGTTTCTGCGAATGGTAAATCCACCATTGAAGGTATATGATCCTGCGTCCAGAAAGCACCAACCAAGTTCCATAAGACCGCTCGATTATGAGGCTCGTCCGTATCACCACGAAGGTACTTTAGATAATGTCGGATTGCACTGTCGATAAAGCAGTGTATGTTGATACCGAGCTTCCAGTTATTTGGGCTGTATTTCTTTGCCCCATCTTCATAGTGCTTGGAAAGCTCAATGAGTGCGCCGTATATATCGCCCTTGAATTCATCATCAATAAACCTACAAATAGCATTGCTTAGATGAAAGGGTTCTATGGTATCAATATATCGGTCAATCAATTCCAACACTGTTGGCATAGGCGAAGATGTCTCTTTGCGTGTCGTCCACCAATATTTGTAATCACTTAATATTTTTTCAACAGTATCCAGTGGAAGAAGATCGCAGCGACCCTTTCCTTCAGATATATCGCGTACGGCGCCGCTTCCAAATTGTTGTCTTGCTCCACTATCTGATAATATCATTTTAATCCCTCCTTTGGAATGTGAAATGTTTTGTTCATAAATTCAGGAGCAGCCTCCCCGACGATCAAGTTGGAATATGGCAGTCCCTCAATCCATTGATATAACTCACGCCATTCGTCAAGCTTGTGGTTTTTACGCATCGGATAAATCCCCGCCAAAACCTCATAGTTCAACATGATGGTGCGCTTCTGGTTGAAGGAAGAGGGGAGGAGCTGAATCATCTGCCACCACCAATCCTTTTCTTTCGTTTCAAGAAACTTTTCTCGATAGACGTTTAACGCCTCTATGGTGTCATAAAGAAGATTTAAAGGTCGATATGGAATTGGAATATCGTTGGATTTTACTATTAAATCCGGTAAAAGATGCTCGTGTGAAAAGTCGTCCAGGGTAAACTCCTTTGCGTGAATCTTGTGCATGGTAGAGCAGGAGTTAGCTACCGTACCAACTTTGTAAGTGTCGAACTCTTTCCACCAATACAGAGGCGCCGTAATGTCCACATACACTGCAATCATTCTACGAAACTTGGCATGAACAGGACCGCCATTAACAAGCTTCATCATCAGCTCGTGGTCGTTCTTACCGATCTGGAAAGAGTGGTCGTATGTATGCTCGCAGTCACACGCAGCACAGTTGGAGCAACCAATACCACTGTCTCCGCTTTTACAAATACCACTGTCGGATTTATCCCAGCTATTCATAGGGTTTCTCGTACCACGGATGGCCTGCTCAAAACCCATAACTTCTGTTTTTTCAATTAGGATCATGATTATGCCTCCTCATAAGTTAGTTCAAATATATCTGGTTTACATGGATAAAACTCTCCCTTAACACCCTTGACAATATAATCTCCAACGTTCGCAATATGTTCACCCTCAAGAGTTTTGATGATTAGACCACCATTAACTTTGCTGTGATCAATATAAAAGGTGTCGCCACAGGAAGAAATATAGTCTTCGGTTTTTCCGGTAAGAAAATTCCACATTTCACGATGATTTTTTCCGTCCCACTGAAGCGCTTCAATGACAACCGGCTTTTTTCGATATTTCGTAATCGTGTATGGAAGTTTGAATTTAGTACAAAACTTGTCGTCGATATACTCATGAGCGAACACCTTTCTTGACTCTGTGCCAAATATATCAACAACCTCTGGAAGGTTTTCATTGATGGCATCAAACGATAACCCTAGTTCGCAACACCAACGAACTGCCTCACCCAACTTGTCATCATTCCGACAAGTCCACAATATAATTTTTACTCCGGCCGCTCTTTGCTCTTTGAGATAATTTATAATCTCGTTATTTGGAGCTCCGATTTCTGGCCACTTGTCTTCGCACAAAGTACCGTCGAAATCTGTAGCAATAACCTTAAAATCCATTGGCGTCTCCTTTCAATTTTATTTTTAGTTGATTAAGAATAAATTCGACAGTGTCACGAGAATTTGGATGAAGCTTAATATAGTTTTTACGCTGTTCGTACCAAGGAAATATTTCATTAAGATTACCTTTCGACCAGCTGAAAGCCCACCAGTCACAAATCATTTCGAGAATATAGTTGTAAGACATCTCTATAAGAATTTCTCCCTCTTCGGGATTATCGTTGATAAGAATCCAATATTGCCAATGATGAGGGTTACGATGAATATGGAGAAGCCAAGCTTTGTTAAAATCTTGAACAACAGAGTAGGATTTATTACCCCCATAGAAATATGCATCATAAGCATCGTATTCGTCTTTTTCGGTTTTTGAGTGGTCATGAGCAAAACACATTTGATGCTCTAAATCAAACTCTTGGTTCATTAGTTCTGGAAGATTATCTCTAATCCAATCAAACCCTTTTTTAACATTAGACTTATGATTAGTTAAATATTGATCATACAGATAACTCATTATTTTTTCTCCTTTCAAATATAAAAAGAAAGAGCCCTTGTTAGGACTCAGTCTTTTTGGTTTCTGATATAAGTTTGAGAATACCTTTTTGTTTTTCTTTCGGTAACTCATCGAATGGAACTTTAAAATCCCCGCTAATTTTAAATACACATTTTTCGTTGCGTTCAACTGTTACCCCATTGCTCGAATTTACCACATCAAACATGATTTTATTCTCCTTTCAAAATATAGTTTCCATAACAGGAGGTGTTTTTTTTTAGCGTTACCACTTAACAAACTTAGTCTCGTTAAAATTCTTTTTTTCTTTAAGAGACCTACTGATACCTAAGTCAATTCCGCTTCGAGATTTCAAATGATAATAGTACAAATCAGTGTAGGGGGTATTAAGTCTGTCGATCCGTCCAGCTGCTTGCACCATTACTTTGTATGAGTAGTTCTGGGAGTAGAATATAATAGTGTCTGTTGTTATACAGTTCCAGCCTTCGCATCCGGCTGTATACTGCACTAGGTAAACCCAACTCTTACTGTTTGGGATGGGTTCATGTTTATGGCCATTCCATTCGGCGATTTTTACTTTTGGTCCGTAATCTAAATTTCTGAGAATTTCTAACTCGTAATCGAAGTTGTAAAATATGATTACTCGCGGATGCCGTTCGAAAATTTCTAAAACAGCTACTTGTCTGGATTGGTCCGAGTTTACGATTTTACGCCAAATATAACAAAGCCCACCAGCGTTCATGATTGGTTCGTTTTTATAGGGGTCCCAACGAGTTTTGGAAACATCCTTATACTGCTCAACGTTATAGGAAACGCACACATCTTCATGGTGAGCTATTGTCTCTCGTTTGAAGTCCATTGTCACAAGAATACTTCGTCGTAGTTTCAGAAGTTTTCCCGTGTTAATATATCGATCAACCTTAGGAAACTTAGTAAAACGACTATAGACGATATGTTCTCTAGTAAACTCCGTCCGGTTTTTATAGAAACCGTTTGCGATGAAGACCGGAATATAATCCTGCCAAGTATCACCCGGGGTTGCAGATAGCAGAATCCAATCGTTGGTTTTGGTTATCTTAAGAAAAGACTTCACCCAAGCTCCACTTCCTATTACCCGCTGCTCGTCAAATATAAAAAATGCATCGGTGACTTCAACGTATTTTCCGATGTTGTTCCAACTATCAACAATTACCTTGTGGTTATGATAAAGATTAATTTCCGGATGAGTAGAAAGAAGGAAGGGCGAAAGCTCACCCTCCCATTCTAAGATATCTCTTTTTCTTGCAGTTGTTATAATATATAGGTCTTTAGGAGGATCGTCCATTGGAATATAATCACCACCAGTCAAACTGCTAGGATCTCCGCCATTTTGGAGGTAATAGTAGGATAGGGCTACTAAACTTTTTCCGGAACCAACTCCGCCACAGAGGATACACCCGTTTTTCATCTGCTGAACAGCTTTCATCTGGTAATCGAATAACTTAATGGACACTCGTCAACCTCCTTTCGGTCGAATATTCTCAAACAAGATATACGCATAGAAGTATAAGATGCAACGCTTGATCGCAAACATAATTGATTTTGCTATATCGTGCTTTCAGTGCATCAATTAGAAAATGAAGTATCCCAATTACAACTAATTGCCAGCACCAGCCAAATATTAAATAAAATGGGACGGTGTATAAAATGCTATGTACAATTAAGTGATACCAGTTTTTGCCTTTTGTTATTGCTATAAAATTACTTTGTAAAACATAATCTCCAATAAAATGACAGATTAGTAAGATAAATATTTTTTCAATCATGTGTTTCTCCTTCTTTGAAAAATATAAGAGTCCGAAAAGTCGTTAAACAATCCGGACTCTTTAATAATTGTGGTTTAAAATGGCATCTCCTCAGGGCCTTCCTCTTCAGCATATTTAGCCGCGAATTCGTCTTCCTCAATGGTTACATACATAGTTTTAAGATAAGCCTTGATTCCAGTTTTACCATTGACTTCCCAGTTGTATGGTCTGACAGTCAAATCTACATTCCGGATTTCAGCAAAATCCAAAGTTTCAATTGACTCATCATCGAGAGGGGTCTGAGCTCTCCTTGTAACCATGATTACTTTTGGAGGGATATTCATAAAACTTACCGCAACCTGGAGATAGTGCTTAACTTCGTCACCATCATCACGAGGAGTAAGAATTCTCACATTCCAGCCGTCCTCAGCCAACTTCTGAGCCTGTTCAGGGTCATCGATGATAACACAGAAGTTACGATTGCCCTCGCGGTTATACTTTGTTTCCTTACCCGCGAAATTGCGAAAAATAATACGAGCGTTCTCAATAATAATGTTATTTACATTTTTATAAGCCATTTTTTGTTTCTCCTTTCATTTTTAAAATGGGAGTATCCCATTATTTTCTCGATTATAAGGATCGTCTGAAATAAACCATTCAAAATCGCCATAGTTTGAAATAGATTTAACCGCTTCGTCAACCATCTTGTCGTAGTAAGACCGATCAATATCAGCTTCTCTTCTAAGTTCACTAACCATTTCAGATTCGAGCCATCTGTAGCCTTTGGAACCCGTAGCAGCATAATACTTACCGTCTTTCTCACGCATAAGTAATCCTCCGCCACAACCTTCTTTAATCGGACAGAATCGACCAACTTTTCCTATGAAACGATAATTATGACCTTCGGCGATGAGTTCTTCAAGTTCTTTACACTTGTTTTCCATATCATTTAAAGCATCAACTTCGATTGATATTTCAGTTTTATTTAGTTTATCCAACTCCTTTTCATAACCCGAAACATCTGGAAGACCTTCATTCATATCTAAATATAAAGCCGAGGTTACAGATTTGGTCTCACACACATCTTCAAATATGATTTCTTCTTTACTGAAGAGCTTCTTGAACACGTATGGGATTTGGAACTGAGTACCGGTTGCAGTCCATTCATTCGGATGTTTTTTGTTATCGCCTGGGATATAGCCGTACAACGACTCGCATTTTTCTTTAGAAGCATACTTAGCGATATAAACAGCATTATTTACTAGACACATTTTGTCGTATGTAGCCTCATGTTCAAATACATAATCATATTTCATTCCGAAATCCATGACAAACTGGATGATTTCCGGCGTTGCATCTGGAATCTTGATCGAGTCAGTCTTAATATGAGCGACAACAAAACCTCGTTCTCTAACTTCATCTTGAAGTGTTTTCATGAACAAAGCACCTCTCAAAGCCACTATATTATTTTTGTTACGATTATCTTTAAATGGATTTTCAAAATTAGCCGAAGTTAAACCGTAAACCGAATTGATGGCTATTTTGAGAGCCTGAGCAAGTGCGTCAGCCTGAGACTCGTCTTTCAAATATGGAACTAATTTTCCACCCATCAATTTTCTTGCTTTATCAAAATTTCTATGTTTAATTGCGACACGTGCGTCCAAAAGGTCTTTGAAACGTTGCGTAAATTCACCAAAAATATTTAAATTGACAGCAGAATTAGGATGCATCGATTGGACATCTAATAGAGCAACATCTCCCCACATGCCAGGCTCGGCATACACATACCCTCCTCTTCCAAGATCTGTTCCACGATACATATTATGAAATTGCTTATCATCTTCAAAATACACAAAGTCATAACCAGGAAACGCATTAATCATTCCGCACCTCCTCAAAGATATGACCACTCGTCTGTTTTCGTTTACCTGTTATCACCCTCCAAATATTTGTTCTCGGAATATCTAACTGTCTAGACGCTTCTCTGCAACTTTCAAAACATGTTTTTTTATTTGTTGAAATTTCAGTAGCCACGACAGGAATTCTTTGATCTTTAGACACTAAATACATCTTTTCATTTTTTATTGCGTCTTGTATATTGTCTCGTTGAGTGCCCCATGCTAAATCATCAGCTGAGTTTTGATCAGAATAGTCATATAAGTGCCGAACAATTGGGAAATTATTAGGATTTGGTATGAACGCTTCTGCTACTAAACGATGTAAAAGTTCTTTTTTTACGCGTCCGTCAACACATAAACAAACATACAAATGACCATTAGAACCGAATGGTTTAAGAAACTTTAGTGTTTTCTCAGACCACACTCGTCCTTTATCACTAACCATATATCCGGGAAAACCAAAAACGTATGCCCATTGTTCATCAAGATAATAATCATCAATATACACATCATCTCCATATACAAAACGACCTTCCACATAATTCATGTAATAATCCTCCTTTCTCAAGACTGCTCGCCGGTCGCCAAATCTGTATAAATCAGTCTTGGTTTTCTATCATTTCCAAATATAATTCGAGTGGTTAAAGTGTTTGTGGTATCATTAACCGTCATACCGGCGACATCGGCTAGGATTTGTCTTGCTAAGAAATCGGATTTTCTAGCGTTGAACGTAGCCTCGGTTGCTATAACATCGTTGTCACAATACTCGGCAACTTTTGTCCACATTTCTTCTGGTACCGGTTTGTCCCATGGGAGCCCAAGCTCCTGATGGTGGATACCAAGCTCTATTTGGAATTTCTTAAGACTTTGCTTCTTGCTGGAGAAATCATAAACGTCCGTATAAGATACGTTATAAGCTTCTCCAAAGAAACAATTCGCGCTACCGGCAATAATCTTCTGAGACAGGTTATAGAGCTGCTCATTTGTATAACCCATCAATCGAGCATACAAAATATGATTATCATACCGGCGGCAATTGAATCCAACCAATCTGAATCTCATAAGATCTTCAATTTCAGTCGGAGTAGGGTTAATCATTCGCACAACTGGTTTTCCTTCACCTTCAATCTTCCAATTCACTAAAAATAGGTTAGGGAATACCTCCACATCATAGAAAACCAACTTAGCATCCTCGTTTTTTCCTCCTGTGGATTGGTCTGTAGACTTAAACTGCATCTTGTTTATCAATTTGATGCAGTAGTCGGCCTGGTTAGTGCTACTTGCTGCAAATGCCAATACTGCATTACGCATATCTGTGATGTCATAATTTAAGTCGCTGGTATGCGCATCTTCTAGTATTTTATAAATGAAATCGATACTGGGCTTAGTACCTGGATGTATCTCTTTGTTGAGATTTCGTTTGATCAGTGTTCTAAGCCCTTTCTCGCTTTTTATGGCTTCAAAATTTACCATTTTGTTTTCTCCTTTCAGTGGTAAACCAGAACTAATAGTCGAGATGGGTAAGTCGTTGCATTTCGACAATTTTCGTCTCAACGAACTTTTACCAGTGAACACCTTAACTTCCACGTAGTCATCATAAACTCGGCTCAGCTTTGAGACGTCTCCAGTATAAAGATAATGCAGGTGTATTCCAGCACCACTTTTACTAAGCTCCGCATATGTAGGTGGCCATTTACTTGCTTCTTCAATATTCTTTTCAAAAGACTTGTTACCATCTCCGTCTGGAATATCGAAGTCAATGACAATATGGTTTTCGGGAACTCTAACATAATGAACCCTAGATGTATCTAGCTCAGATAGCTTCGACGTTACATCATCCCATTTTTCAAATGGAGTTTCATTCGACGTAGCATACTGAGCAAAACAATCAGCACACTCCTTATCAAATATAGACTTTGTACTTGTGAAATTAATCAGCGTCGCTTTTATTACTTGTTCCTCTTGTTCGTCGAGAGTGTTTTCTTCAAATTTTTCCGTCCGAAATCCGCTGTAATAACTGCGAACCCTAGATCCATCATCAAAATTAAATCGATCTTTGTAATCCCGGAAATAATTCCTAAGCTCCTCCTTAAAGATTCTTTGTGAATATGGAAATGCTACTTTTGCCTCATCGCAGTAAGTCTTATACATTTCCCAAGCAGCTTTAAGTGTTGTTCCATCTTCCTTCTTGAACACGTGATATGAGTCAATAACGAAGTTGTAGAAATCGTTAGACGCACCCAGCATCGCTACTGGAATATAATCGTCATACTTACCGGGATCACTCAAATATACCTCTTGGCAGTGATAAGCAATTGCCCCCAGCTCAAAGCCGACCTGCTTCACGATTGTTTTATACTCCTTTGGGTTTAACTTATCGCCGGAGGGAGATACGTCAATTAGCCTTCGTATAAGACCTGATTTCGCATCTGTAATTTTTACCGGCTTATTTGTGCCCAGGAATAGAAAGCATTTAAATCGATTGGAGTAGGTCGACTTGAATTTCTCGTTTACCGTCATAAGTTCGTGGGAAACAAGACTATTCAACCTCGTATTGTCCTCGATTTTGGAGAGGTCACCATCGTGTTGAATTGCTACAAGCGGATTGGCTTTAAACGCTTCCAGAGCAAAAGAGTTACTGGATGAACCAAGAGCCCTCGCGTCAAATACCGAATAATACCCTTCAAATAACTGCTGGATGATGTTTAGTATTGTAGATTTACCGGTTCCCGCTGCGCCATATAGAACCATGAATTTCTGCAATTTCTTAGAATCTCCGGATACAATTGACCCGATCGCCCACTCAATCTTATGCCGTTCTTCCTCTACGTATA
>JAQUIZ010000101.1 GCA_028683355.1 Fermentimonas sp. | reverse complement strand
TGAGTCATGATCTTCTCCTTGTTCTTTAGTTTTTGTTCAAAACCATCAAAACAATGAGTGGGATCCGGCTCAACCTTTTTCTTCATCTGGCTGACTCCAATTTACACCAACCTTTGAGACACTACCTGTTACTGATTAGAAAGATCTGAGAGCGCGTATATTCTGTATCATTCATAAAAGCAGAATTTCCATCTTTTCCCTTGACAGCTAATTCTTATTTATAAATATCACGCCATAGATTATGTTACATATGGGAGTAGGTTCCCAAGGAGGTTGTTAATGAACTATAAGTATATAGTGCTGTATCCAGTTAGTGTTATAATAGCAGTATCGTTTTTATTTATCACTGGTTGTGAGAAACCCAGCCTAAGCCTGCTTTCCGAGTACGAAAAACCTTTTGGAGTAATTAGCTCAGAGGCACAAGATCCTCCCAGAAAATTCAATGTTTTTATTGATGCTAGTGCCAGCATGTACGGCTTTACTGCAAATAACAGTACATTTCACGATATTATCAGCTCAGTGATAAGTCGCATTCCCCAGGATGCTTCCATACAATTGTATGGTTTCGGACGAGATTCGATCAAGTTGGAAGGCGATTTGAGACGAATGCTACATACCATCTCCGATCGCAGATTCTACAATCACGAGCATACAGACCTATGTAAACCGTTTGATGAACACATCAAAAACGACCCCAGCTCGGTAAATTTGATTTTCACCGATATGGTTCAATCCACTGAACACGCAGAACAAGACAGAGTGATTTTTGCAAGGCACTTAAAAAGCTATCTTGGTGATAATGGATTCTTGTCTCTAATGGCTATTCAGGCTGATTTTTTGGGTGATTACTATTCAGAAAAAGTAGGTGGAAAAATCAATGTCCCAGAAGGAAGTACGAGACCTTTATACTGTTTGGCGTTTGGACACAGGAAATACTCTAAGTTTATTGAGGATAAGATTGCTAACCTTTTTTCTTACTCATTCGAATTCGGTAACACAAAGCCTAATAAACTACGGTGTACAGACAATATGGACCGTATCAATGACCCAGAGAATCTCATGTTAGAGGATAATTTGGTAAATCTTCCAGTATCTTGTTTCCTTTTAGATAAAGGGCAAACAGAAGCATTGAAACTTACTATGTCAGGATACGAGGATAGGTTTGGAAAGGTACTGGATTACTCCATTGCCTATAGAAGCAAGAAAGATTCGGTTTATACAGAAATGAAAAATATTGGGGGCAATATAATTGCAGATGTCTTACCAGATAGCACCAAAATCTCATTCAATTTGCCGTTTAACAACAATAGCCCCGGAGCATACATAGTAAGGCTAACCTTCAGAAAAACACTCCCAAACTGGATCAGTAAATTGTCCACTGATGACGATACTAAGCTAGATAACATCAATAAAACCTACAAGCTCGATTCCTGGATGAGGTTCATTATGGATAACTTCGAGGATTACAAATACCTGGCAACAACGCAATACTATATTCAAATCAATAGGAAGTAACATGTTAAATATATATTATTGGTTTTTCGACCCTCAAGTAGCACTAGCCGAGTGGCATAGTCATATGATAATAGGGATATGCTTTAGCGCAGGTTTCATTCTCCTAGGAATACTGGCATACGCAGTTATGGGGTATAATCGCAAAAGAGAGGCATTCAAGTTCTTTGCTTGCAACATAGGCATCTTTGTATTAGCTCTTGTTTATGCTTTTGTAAGTACTGCATCAATTCCTGATGAGATATGTCGAACTGGATATAAATTCCGTTTTGGATCTAATATTGTTATTGCAACCTCTGTATTTGGCCTCATATTCTTTATACTTGCAAGTAATGTTCTTGGGGCAAAGAAATACTTTGCCCGAATCCACGAATACTTTAGGAAATAGGAGGGACAATGCCATACTATGTGTTTGCTATTGGTGGTACCGGTTCCAGATGTCTTGAATCGCTGATATATTTATGCGCAATGGGCTTAGGACCCAAAGAACTTCATCCAATTCTGGTAGATCCAGACAGCGGGAACGGAAATCTTAACCGTACCAAAGAATTAATCATCAGATATAAGGAAATCCGCAGCAAGATCAAGAATCCTGATAAGGGCTCCCTTTTCTATACAGAAATCCTTTTCGATACTCAGCAAACAGGACCTGATGTGGCAATTCATATCCCGAATTACTTCAACCCAAACAACGAGCTTGAGCCAGGAATGAACACGCTGTCCCATTTCATTGAATACAATACACTTTTACAGCAAAATGATGAGAAGTATCTGGCTGACTTGCTATTCAGCAAGAATGAACTGGATATGGATATGGCTCAGGGATATCGAGGAGTTCCATCCATCGGTTCTATGCTTATGACCAACATTCAGAAACATAAGATATGGGATGTCCTTGTCTCAAGCCTGAAAGCAGATCCAGACTCTAAAGTGTTTATATTTGCCTCTGTCTTTGGTGGAACTGGTGCTTCTGGGTATCCTGTTATCAGCAGGCTAATCAAAAACGGAGCCCCAAATGCAAAAGTTGGAGGTACTTTAATTTTACCATACTTTCGTCTTCCTGATCCGAAGAATTTAATCCAACAAAGAACGAACCTACAAAATGAAAAGGTACTCCCTGATTCAAATAGCTTTATGGTAAACTCGAAGGCTGCCTGCGAGTTTTACAAAAACAGATTCAGCGGTATAGACTCTAATTACATACTCGGTGATGATTTTGAGGCCTGTGCCGAATACAAAGACTATCAGATAGGCAGCAAGGATCAGAAGAATGATGCCCATATGATAGAGCTGTTTTCAGCATATGCAGCATTAGATTTCTGGAGCAAAACTGGCGATAATTACAAACAGTTCTACCACATTCAGGTGGATAATCCTCAGGATAATGCAAGAGACACATTTAAAATAGTCTCTTCCGATCTACCGCATCCTGACAAGTCTCAATCATTTGAGCGGTTCGCTCTTCTCAGCCTCTATATTCTCGAGCTGGCCAATTTGGCAGAAAACCAGAAATCATCACTTATAAATAAGATTGCCTGGCTTCGGAAAAACGGTATGAGTGGCAAGTATGTCCTAGATAACAAATCTGAGTTGAACGAGATGCGGCAATTTTTCGAATCATTCAAGGTCTGGATAAAACAAAATCACTCCAACGCCGCACCTCTAGCCATACTTGATGAAAATCTCAACTTGGACAGCCTTATTCAAGATAACCCTGAGAGATACGGATCATATCCAATAAACAAGCTTGATAAAAAACTAAACAGGAAACTAACCAGCGTCAATTCTTTGACCGACACTCTGATAAAGAACGCATCATCAACCTGCATAACATTAAAAAGGAGGGGCTAATGTCGCGCCATCTCTTGCCAAAGAACAAAGGTGTTATAAACGTAGTGACATCTGGTCAGTGGGAGGATTTTTCAAATGATTTCGCCAGGTTTCAAGACAGCATCGAACTGCCTCCTCAAGCTAGGATAAATGTTACCTCCATACCGTCTCCATGGGCAAGGATGCTGCTCTTCAAGGAAGCAATTATGAGCAGCAAGCATATGCTACACCTTGAAGTTATGTCCAATATACTGGACGTTATCGAGATCATATACTATCAAAAGCTATGGAGTTTTAACTTGGAAGTTAGAGAAATACATCTTTCCCAAGATAATCATACTTCGTGTTTCCATGATATCATATATAAGCTCTTTCCAGAGAGTAACGATAATCATGACATAAAGATAAGCTTACTGCTTGCCGTCAATGGAAATGATACCTTCGTCATTGCTGGGACAAGTCAATATACGCTTTTCTTCACTCCCCTTGAACTTACAGCATCTCAGAAATTCCCACGTTTCTTTAAAACCGAGCCCATTATGCTAAGAGACAGGCCAATCGAATTCCAAGGGTGGTTGAATAATGTTTTTATCCAAACCTTGAATAAGACTGAATTATACACTGAGTTGGTTAATGCCTTTGCCTTTCCCGAAGGCATCTGTGATGGTAGCCATAAACTTCCAGTTGATAACAGAGATTATGAGCCTAGTGACCTTTTCAACAATGATAATGTTCTCAAGGATCTATTTAATCGTGCTAAACGCTACCAAATAAGCAGCCCACATCTTCTAGAGCTTAAGGAAACTCAGGTGCCCGCCCCTTTAGTGTTTGACACTTCTATAAACATGCCTGGGAGACAATACTACAATGAATACACCTTCATAAGTAACTTCGAGCGAGATGCCCTAGCGAAATTGGATAGGGGTGTTCTACCGGGCGAGAATATCCGCTATCCCTGGGTCTTGCCATACTGTGATTTTTTGCAGCCGAGCATTATTTGTTATAGATACAAACTTAATGATGATGTCCTGATCATGGGGCATGAAAGCAATTCATTCAATTATTTACTTCCTTTGACTGATAAGTTTTTCAAGTACTATTCTCACGAGGATGTAGATAAATTGGTCAGTATAATAGATGACGGCCACGACAGCGTTAAGGTCAAACTGAAGATCCCTTTGCAGGACGGAAAATCAATGTCAATCGAAAGACGCTATAACGGATTTTGGAGCGATACAAAACATGATGATTGCATTATCGAGTTCGATGAAAAAGATATAAGTACTCCTCTTCCTCATCTAATTCTCTGGCCAAAACTACACCCGGATATCTGGAGTGATCCTTTTTATTGCATGATCTACGGAGAACGTTACGACAGTCATGATAAAGAAACACACAGCCTGGATTTTATGGATGCTAACAACAATACCATTCAGGCTACATTCTCGAGAAAATCGAAGTCGGTAGAAATCGTTAAGCTACAAACACTTCCTACCTTAATAGCCATCAAAGACATTCAGAGAAAAGTTACAGGCTATCTACTTATAGATCATAATAGTATCCCCAAACCTGATTCAGACAAAAACGATGCATCAGTAGGTATAGATTTCGGTACGTCACATACCAATATTGCCATCAGAATTTCTGGCAACACCGAGATCATTAAATACTATTCAAAATACCTAGGATCCAATCTAAACCCTGACGATTTTATAAACACGTTGGTTGTTTCTGACAGTCAAATGACTACCGATAACATCCCAATTCTGATCAAGAGAAATCTAAGCCAGTACTTATTCCCTAACCGCTTAGGTGATGATAGCTCAAGTGATGAAACATGCTTCCCGATGCCCACAATGGTTGTCAAAGAAGAAAACATCTCTGATCCTGAAGCGCTACTTCATTACTCCATAAACTTCTCAAAAAGCGTTCTCTATCCTTACAACGAGAATGCCAAACCAATCAGTAGAAGCGTTAGCGCTATGACCGATCTAAAATGGAACCACGATACAAACAACCAAAACGCCAGTGAGGCTTACTTAAGCATGTTGCTGATGTTGCTGCGAAGTGAGCTTATTAAACGTAGAGTAAATCTTACGCAAACAAAGTACTTCTGGGCTTATCCCCGGTCATTCTCAAAAGTAGATACGGATAGGTACAATCGAATGTGGGGTAGGATGTTACCTAGTCAACATGTCAAAAATACTGACGAAAGTAAGGCAGCACTCCTATACTTCGATCATATTGGCACAGTTTCGTCCAACAATCCTGGGATGGTTATCATAGCAGACGTTGGTGGAGGATCTTCAGATGTTTCCGTTTGGCACAACCAAGATATTCGACTTCTTACAAGCTCTCTTTGGGCGGGAAGGGATCTTGCAGGTTATAAAGACGTTCAAGGCTTCTATTCAATTCTTCTAAGTACCTTGTCAGAGCAATTCCCTGAGATATCTAACAAGCACGTCAGGAAAGAAGATCCACAAACTCACCTTAATTACATCCTGTATTCTATCCCTGACGACAAATTGGTTCAATACACTCTTAGCGATCGGTTCTATAAGGTTAGGTTCTTAATAATCTACTTCTTTAGTACTCTTTTCTATGAAATTGGCCTTCAAAGCCGCAGATTCGCTGATAGTTCGGTCGATACTGTGGATATCTGTCTAGCTGGGAATGGCTCCCGTTTTGCTTGTTGGAGTGGCAGTATCGGAAGCGTTAGCGACTTAGATTCAGAGGTTTACAAAGCTGTGTTGAGGAGTGCATTAGAGGTGGATGAAAAAACCAAGATCAAGATACTCTCTTCACAAAATAAGAAATGGGAGGTGGCGGTTGGCTTATGTGAAGGTAGAGAGGAGCTTTTCAACAAGGAAACCAAATACCAGCCTGTGATTTCTGAAAACATATTGATTCAGGGAAATGCAATCACATCTTCCACAAGCATCCCTGAGTTTGACGAGGTCCAACGGGATCAGTTGACACATTTATATATCAGCAAAAGTGAGTCAGAATTAGTAAAATTTCATGATATTCTATTTGATGCATTAGGTAAATCAGACTTGTATCGTCACGGATTGAATGCTGACTCTGCTTTAAAAGATCTTGACGAAATAAAAACTGAACTTCTTGGGGATTGGAACAACCTCGTTGGCCATATAAGAACAATGTCTGGAGACAACATAACAAACCTTAGCTCCATCTCAAGTTCGCTCTTTATCCTAGGTGCGAAGGTTACAATCAAGAGATTGCACAGATACCTAACAGAGAGGTAACAATATGTTATTATATCTTGTTTTTCTGACGGGATTGCTAGTGATAACATGGGTGGCCGCAGGGCTGATGATTTGGTTGTATCTAAGAGATAGAAAGGTTATTTATTCGCGCATAGGAGAGCTGAATCATCGGAAAGACAGTTTCTCGACAGGCTCAAGTAAGACTCCCATTCACGAAAAACGGATCAAGTCTCTTGAAGATGAGCTAAAGAATATTCGTCAGAAATTGAACGGATATGATCACTCGGGATCAAAGCAAACTCCACCAGGAAAACCTCCAATGAGTAATAGTTATGCAAATCCTGTTATCGAATCTATTCAACCCTCAGCAGTCCCAAAGAGTAACGGGAGTTCCGACCATATAGATCATGGCGAGAACGACAAACTCTGGGTCAAAAGAACATCTGATGGGTTGCATCGGCTTGAACTCGCGGAAAGGCCTACTGGTATTTTTCTAGTCTCAAAAGGGAATAGATATTTGCTGCATTTAGAGAAGCTAGAGCCATCGAATCTATCCAATATTATTGCTCTATATGAAGAGGTGCTAGATATTCCGGTAGGTTTCGAATCCATTAAGAGCCTAGAGATGGAGAAGCACCCTGAATACGAAAAGAAGAACGACTACTTTGTCTTTCAATCTAAGGGAAAGATAAAGATTAACGAATAACGGAGGATTTCATGTTATCACTATTAGTAAAAGCGCTTATCGCATGCTTTATTTTGGGTGAGATCTTATGGTCTGTTCATCGAGCACGGAAAGCACATGTTTCTTTCGGTGAAAATGGAGTTCTGGTAAGATCATTGGGTAGTTTCCTTTCTAATCCTGATGAATACCAAACAGATATACTCAGACCTAGTATGAGAGAGAATATTGCTGCCGACTACATAGCTGCTTGTGCAGAACATGGTCAACAAGTTGATGCTCCAACTTTCTCGAAGCTCCTATCAGCTAGCGTTGGCAAAGCACACTATGACATTCAAGCTACTGCTAACATCATGCCAATAATCGGATTAATGGGCACATTCCTTGGTATAATTATCGGAATACTGCAGATTAACCTTGAATCTAAGGAGATATCCAATGCATTGCAGCCGCTCATACAATCAGCTGGCCTTGCCTTCAGCAGTAGTTTGATAGCACTGGTATGTGCGTCTGTTCTGAAATCGCTTTCGAACAAGTGGAAAAAATGGCTAGATGATGAAATTGAAAGAACCGAGAGATACCTTTTAGTCAACTATTTACCTCAAGTCTCCAGCAACAATACAGACGAAATGTTTGCGAAATCGGTTAGAAGACTAGAGAAATCGGTTAGAGGCTTCTCGACAAATTTCGAAAAAGTTACAACAGACTTCATATCCCAATTCAAACCTCTAGTAGAAGATCAGAGAGAAATAAACAACAAAACCTCTGTACACATTGATAGCGTTGCAACCAAGCTTGAAGAAAATGCAAAAGTATTAAGGGAAGTGTCTGAGAAGCAAAAAGAACAAGTCGACGTAGTCTCTGCAGTTTCCACAAAGCTAACAGAGGCTAGTGACGCCCTACAATCCAGCATGAAACTTGCTAGCGAGAATCTTGAGAAGTTTGTCAAGCTCGGTGACAATATGCAACATAGTATTAACAATATGCACGAGCCATTGAAAGAGATCATTACCGGTCAGAAGGAGTCAGTTGAAACCCTGAGAAATCTATATAAAAACGTAGAATCCTATGATATACATGTTCAGGATTATATAAAGAATTTTAACGCCAAACTTGATATGTTCAACAACGTCGGAGACAAGGTACATGAAGTACGCAGGGACTTCGAGGAGTTCTCAAGAAGTTTGGACAAGATACTTCTACAAATTACTGATCAGGCACGCGAGCTACATAAAGATCTCAAGGACAGTTTCGAGCTCTATGACCGCAACTTGAAAACCATTTTCACTGATGTATTAGATAACCGTCGAGACATTCACATGGCCTACTATGATCCCGAAGTAATAAAGCAACTTGACAAGACTTGCTCAGAGAACAAAAATTTACTCGATACCATGGAAAGAAATTTACATACATTGGGGAGTACAACCGATAAGTTCATCGGAGTAATTGAGAAGCTTAGAGGATGGGGTATATATCGTGTCAGACGTGGCAAAGATGAGAAGAGAAGCATAGGAAGGTGAGACGCATGGTATCTGAGGAACGAACTGGACTCAACTACTGGCCTAGCTTTGTGGACATTTTTGCATCCCTTTTCTTCATCTTTCTGATCCTGTTTGCAGTCTATTATACTAACGAAGGTAAAAAGAACAAAGCAATAAGAGAAGATTGGGAGGAACTAGCTTCGCTCTTGGTAGAACAAAAAGACTTGATAGACCTTGATACAGAAACTATGAACTTCGTAATCCGCGACAATGTGTTTTTCAATCACAACAAATCAGAGCTTAATGAGAATGGATATAGATTAGCCCAGAAATTGGGGAGTATTTTTGGTGATTATCTCAGTAAGGATGATCGTGCCAAGAAGTACTCAATCATGATTGAAGGCCATACTGACAGTACTGGTGATCCATATAGAAACGATCCCTTGTCACTGGAAAGAGCGAACAATATAATAGCTGTTATGAAGCAACAAATGGCAACCAGCATTGCTCCTGATCAATTGGAGAGGATCTTGATACCTGTAGGATATGGAGAAAGAAAACTCAAGTATTTCCCAGATAAGGATGGGTACATTTATGCAGCTAATAGACGTGTCGAGATCAAGATAATACCGAAGTTTAATGAAGCGGCTAAGGATATCTGGGATGAGGTTATGACAACGATTATCAAAGGCGAATAAGTTTGAATAAGGCAGTAATCCTCAATGTGCTTTTCTCTTTGATGCTTTTGGCATGCAAGGAATCCGATTCTCACAAGTTGAAAAGACTCGAGAGATACGTCCCAAAAGATGAAGTAGTTTATATTGCCGATGCACCCATAGTTCTTGGTCTCTCTAAACTTAATTATAACTCAATGCCAGTAGACGATCTTCCTCAATCACTAGATCCTAATAAGAAACCCGAGATTGATGATGAGGTTTATGAATTGGTCCGAGTCAAAGATGGAGACACTATAGTAGTGATGGGCTCAGATGGCGAAATAACAGTTCGTCTGTTAGGGATAGATACTCCAGAAATGCGCGATTCCAGACCTATTGTCAAGTATTTTGCTGAGCGGGCTATGTTGTTTGTCACAAACAATATGGGATCTCAACTATTTTTTCAAATCGTATCACCATTTTTTCAAATCGGCAGTTTTGTGGGTTTGCGATATCACGATTTTTTCAAACGAGTATCACGATTATTGCAAATCATCTTATCACTTCTT
>JAQUIZ010000277.1 GCA_028683355.1 Fermentimonas sp. | reverse complement strand
TCGTCTTAAATTTCGTAACGATTGTGTTCATATAATTCCCTCCTGTCTAAATAGCTGGACTATTATCGTTGCTCCCGCTATTTTGTTTAAAATTAGCAGCCTTTGCCGATTCAAAAGTTATTCCGCCTTCTCTGTGATCCGACTTCGCCAGATTAAGATACCCAGTAAGACCGGCTCCGATGATTACCTCTGCCAAACCGACTGCTGCCGTAAGCCATGCTGCTGTGGAAGTATACTCATTCCTAATACAGTAGTACATCAGAACGAGAGCCTCCTGTGCGATGATGAATCCAGCAAGCACGACCAGAAGTGTCATCACCTTGCTCCATTCACGCTTTTTCTTTACGGGAGCGGCGGTTCCATGCTTGCTAAGTTCCATTAGGCTTTACCCATGAGCTGAGCAAAGCGGTATAACACAGTTACAAACTGCTCGCGTGTCAAGAGGTCCTCCCACATGTAGTTCGGATTTCCGTCATCTCCAGTTCCGCCTCCTGCAATTAAGCCGATTTCAGTAGCCCAGGTTCTAGCCTCTTCACTCCACGATGCACTATCGTTATCTCTTAACTCTTTCCGCAATTCGAACCAGAGTTCTTTAAATCTTTCGATATTCATATCATCATCCTCCATATTAAGATTAAGTCTCTTATTAACCTCTTCCGCGATTTGATCGTGTCTGTCGTACAACCAGTCGCCGGGACATGATTTGGCTGCAAACCACCTGTGTACTGTCATATTCTGTTTATTGATCTGCCCAATTAAACTCTTATCAGCTTTCCATAACAATGTTTTAATGTTGTTTCTCTTGCAGATGTCCACCAAAAGCTCGATCAGTGATGCGTATGCTTTGTCAGACACAGGCCACGGGTCGGCGGCTACAGTATTGGCCACTTCAATGGTGATCGCCCTGTTATCGTTAGATGAAGATGAGGTACACCATGATCGATTAGCCTCGTCAACATACAAGGCAATACGCCCGTCGCTACCAATTCCATAATTACTGCTAGCTTTACGAGCTGGATTGGCAAAAATATTTCCACAACTCTCGACACTAAGATTTCCAGCCATGCAATGGATAGAGATGGTATCAATAATGTGACTACGCTTACCAGAATGATTCGGTGATAGCTTTGTATATGTTACTAGTGAACTATTACTCATTTATTTACCTCCTCCCCTTGGTGAGTTTATCCTTTTGTATTTAATTGTTTTCTACGGGTTGCATTCAAAGCAGCATTTCGACTCATTATTTCTTTCTTATTTCTCTTCTTAGGTGGCTGATTCTTAATATTACAAACTTTAATTAAAGTAAGAAGACGATTGAGATGCCACTTTTGACACTCAAATGGAATGTTTAATGCGATCATCCAATAATAAATAAGCTCAGCTGTGACTTGCTCTCTACTTGTTTTGCTAGTTTTTTCATCCGAAAAATAAGTGGCTGTCATTGGAGCTTCTATATAATCGTTAATTTCGCGAATGTTTCCATTAGTGAGGTAGTTATATACTTCTGAGTCTACATTCTGGGTAAAAGTCATAAATTTTATGTAATCCAAAGTTTCTTCGGAAGATTTCTCATCTTTAGTCAAGAACGCTTTACACCATTTAGACTCCCATTTTGAAAGAGAGACGAGGGAATGCTCCAGCGACAACGTCTGCTCTTTTGTAGAAACGAATTCTTGTTTATTTTCGTCCCATTGTTCAATAGATGGTATTGTGATCCGAAGCATTTTCTACCCTCCCAACATTTTTATTGATGCGTAACCGGAGCCGGTGTCGATTGGGTAGGCGCTTCCGGAACAATACCGTTAACAAATTTCGCTGCTGCATCCGCATCGGTAGCTAGTTCCATAAACAATTGAGAATAGGCCTCAGTTTGGGAAAAAGCCATGGTAATATCATCAGATTTAATAAAACGCTTACCATCTGGGCTCTTCTCACCATAAGCTTTGAGCACCAATTCTTTAAAGATCTTGATTATTGCCGGAGCATCCTGAGCAGCTACAATTTTCTGAATCATCTCAGCTAAGCCTCCGGTTGTGCTCATTTCCATTTCCATGATTTCAGCTTTAGAAAAGTTAAAGTAGAAATCCTCAGTCCTCTCGGAACCGTTATAGTCAGTGTAAGTAATTGTTTTTTTCAACATGATATTTTTTCTCCTTTCGATCATAAAAGTAGGGAAGTCGCCAGCCTTTATTCCTGAATACGACTTCCTTGGATATTTCAATAATCATAGACTGTTGATTGTATTTGGTTTTCAAGATTATCTAGAATAAATTCGCCGTTTGAATCTCCTAAATACGCATGGATTTCGAAAAGCTCTTTAATTTCTGAAATCAAAGGAAGTCTTGCCGAAGCATTAGAAGAACCATATAATACTTCTTCTATACCCCTTAAAACATTTACCAAGCCAAATGATTTAAATTTCGTTGAGTCAAGAACCAAAGATGCAGTAGGTTTAAATCCATCAACCGATGCCGGATTAGCACTTATATCCCAGGAAAAAGTTATTGCTTCTG
>JAQUIZ010000009.1 GCA_028683355.1 Fermentimonas sp. | reverse complement strand
AACTGATCAAAAAGCTGATCGTCACCTTTTGGCACAGGTCCAGATATTATAAGAGGTGTACGGGCATCATCAATCAAAACCGAGTCAACCTCGTCAACAATTGCATAATTATGCTTTCTCTGAACCAAGTCTTTTGGAGAAACGGCCATGTTATCTCTCAGATAATCAAATCCAAATTCATTATTTGTACCGAAAGTAATATCAGCTTCATAAGCTTTTCGGCGTGAATCTGAGTTTGGTTCATGCTTATCTATGCAGTCAACTGACAGTCCGTGAAACATATACATAGGACCCATCCATTCAGAGTCACGTTTAGCCAGATAATCATTTACGGTTACAATATGTACACCTTCATGAGTAAGTGCATTCAAGAAGACAGGGAGTGTAGCAACTAATGTTTTACCTTCTCCGGTAGCCATCTCAGCAATTTTACCCCGATGTAAAACAACACCACCAAAAAGTTGAACGTCATAATGAATCATTTCCCATGTGATCTCATTACCTCCTGCTATCCAGCTGTTCTTATAAACAGCTTTATCGCCTTCTATACTTACAAAGTCGTGATTTGCAGCCAGATCCCTGTCAAAATCGGTAGCAGTAACTATAATCTCTTTATTTTGTGTAAACCTCCTAGCAGTATCTTTCATTATAGAAAAAGCCACAGGAAGTATTTCATCCAGCACTTTTCCATACTTTTCAGTTATATCTTTCTCAAGTTTATCAATTTGATTCCAGATAGTTTCACGTTCACTGAGTTCAATTTCCTCTAAACCGGCCTTAAGTTGTTCTATCTGCAGCTTCTCATCAGAAACATAATCCCTGATCTGCCTTTCCAGATCTTTCGTTCTATTTCTAAGTTCATCATTTGAAAGTTTCTCAATCTCGGGGTATACTTCTTTTATCCTTTTCACAGTCGGATTGATTTCATTCAAGTCACGCTGTGCTTTATTACCAAATATTTTTGATATTATTTTGTTAAATCCCATAGTAGTATGTTGAATTTTTTTTATTTCTTTAATTGTCAGTAGGTTATAGCTTTAACCTTAAAAAAGCTCTTCCAGAATATCACCTAGAGCTGCGTTTGGTGCACGTATTCGCAGCCTGTACGAAACACTTGGAGCTATTTCAGTAACTTCAATAGTACGATTGATTTTCTGAGGCTTTATGTCTTTGCCAAAAAATATAGCGGGCGATGTAATTGCATTATTACGTACTCTTTCATGATCAGTAACTCCCTGTTCAACAATCTGCCAGCCGGGTTGCAGCTCTAAAAAGAGATCACCTGATATACCCTTATAATAACCGTTTCTGTAATATTGAACAGTTTGGTTGTATGCACCATGCAGCATTTGATAAGAAGTCGTGACATCTTGAATTCCTGCCGATTGCACCAGGAATTCAGCTGCTTTTTGCTGAAATTCAATCAGGTCAATTTTCTTATCTTCTATAAGTTTTCTATCAAAAAAGAACTGTTCATTATAATATTTTTTTATCCATTGCTCTCTGCCATATAGAGCCATCAGATACATGTTTAACAATGCCTGGCTCCTGTCGGGATAAAAAGAACCACCCGAGGTAACCATTCCCTCCGGGATAATTTCCTGATCATTAAAATAGCCTGTTGATACAACAAAAATAAGTGCATTGTTTAATCCAACTAACTCATCAATTTTATCCAGGAGCCTGGCAATTTCATGATCTAGCCTATAGTATGTATCCTGTATTTCAATTGAGTAGTTTTTATCAAGTGCCTCAGAAAAATTACCCGCATAAAATGTAACAGCCAGGTAGTCTGGGTTCAATCTGGTTCCCAATGAATTTGACTCCAAAACCCTTATTGCCATATCGTTAACCTCTTTAT
Source organism: Fermentimonas sp. (assembly GCA_028683355.1). GTDB lineage: Bacteria > Bacteroidota > Bacteroidia > Bacteroidales > Dysgonomonadaceae > Proteiniphilum. The sequence continues at coordinate 39,098 of JAQUIZ010000009.1, read as the reverse complement.
TCACGTATGGCGATTCTTTAAATTTCTTTACGTTGTCCTTAATGTTGTTGCCGAAAAAATGCTGAAAATTGAACCTGTTTTTAGTATATGGGAATGCATTATAATTTTCTATTGGCAGTGCAGGCTTCCATGAAAGACTGTTTATTGTATAAGTCAGAGACTGCTGACTACGGTTAAATTGATCAACTACAGGCTGTCTTGTTTTATAGAATGTTGTTGTTGCCCACTTGGCATCTTCATTTTCTATCCAGTATGCACCACTTGCAGCATGTCCTCCTGAGGCCATAGCCTGAGACGCATCCGGGGCAAAAGCAAAAATATCAGATTGGCCCCCGGAAGCAATTTTAAGTTCATCTGCAATTGTTGAAACCCTGATTGGTAGCGGCGATAATTTTTCTGTAGTAAAATTACCAAGATAGTTGTCATCGTGAAAAGAAGAGATCTCAAGATTATTATTCAGCAAATATTTGTTTTCTGCTGTAATTCCATGATATGATGGGTTTGCTCCGGTAAAAATTGATGTTATTGTTGACGCCTTATCGAGATTGGGAAAGTCATAATTCACGTTTTTGTATACAAGCCCGTTGTTCAGCAGTCTGTTGAACCCTTTGTTGCCAAAAGTGTGTTTGAACATCTCAAGATAATCACCTCTAAGCTGATCAATAGTTATACCAACTACTAACTTAGGTACCTCACCTGTAGGGTTTTGTGCAAATATCGCTGTAATAGATAAAAAAGCGACAATTGAAGTTATTATTCTAAACATTTAAAAATTAGTCCTTATCTTAGATTATTTACTGTCCCCAACCCGCCTTCATGTATCTGCTTGAAGTAAAGCGACTGTTTACAAGTCTCTTTTTTCTCAACATTAATAAATTTGTGCCCGATCTCCCCCAAAGAGACAATGAGAAAAATATTGTCGCGACAGGCAGATTCTGTGGTATGAGCCACCAGGATAAAAGAAAAAGAGTCAGGACTACAAAGTTAATGAAATGATAGAAATAAACGATGTTCTTAGCCGGTTTTACCCAAAATAAAATCGCTGCAATAAGCGCAAAAATATTAATCCATGCAAAATTCCAATTTGGATTTGTTGCAGGATGTTCCGAAAAATACATCAGTACAAATATTACTGTACCTGCAAGTCCTGCAATCCCAAAAAGTATAGTGTCGAATAATATTGGTATTCTAGTCTTGTTTAATTTAAATGCCTGGTTTAGACATACAAAAATTGTAATTATAAGCAATAAAATTGCAGCAACAACAGGTGTGAGAAAAGTCCTGTTTCCTGGATTATTTCGCTCGCTGTTTAGTTCTAAAATGATATTAGAGTCACTCACCAGATTACTTTTCAGAGAGTCATTCGCTTGAAATGCTGCACCTTCAAAAGAATTCATTAAGTAAGCAGGTATAAACATTTTCTCCCTTACATCAATGATCCGGTCTGCTTCACTACCTATTAAAAGATCAATGCCAAATTCTACCCAAGGGTAATCTTTAAGACATTCGTGCAGCAGGTCACGGTAAGATTGCTCCTTTTCTGTTTCGGGATACTGTATTGTTGATATCGTGTATTTCTCGATCATATCCCTTGGTCGAGTTGCACAGTTATCGTAAAAATAATTATATCTGTATCCTCTGTTTTCTGCTAAAGCGTTAATATATAAAGCTTCGTAAAGCTGCTGTTTCTCTGTTTTGGAAAGGTTTAGAGTCTGTTCTGTTACCTGTTGTCCTTTAAACGAATATTCAGATATAAAATCATTAAATGTGTCAACTCCTAAAATATAATCGGTCTTTCCTCTTACAAAATTATATATGAAATGAGGTTGAGAAGGGTCAAAATAACCATAATTAAAAACAGCATCAACCCCTGTAGAATTATCCTGTACATGAATTGCAGTATGGCCAAAAAGAGCATAAACAGCGCCATTCCATGGAGAAGCAGTCAGTAGACTCACTTTTGTGCTGTCATGGAGTATCACCTGGGCATTTGTCTTACTGCAAAAAAACAGGATAATCAAGAGCATTATTGTGTAATCTATTTTTTTCATTGTGCAGATGTATTAACCTTTATACATTGTTTTTTTCCATGTTATTATTAATGGCAAACCAGTATGGGTGACAAAAATAGACAAATTTGCTTTAAAATCATACATAATTGCATAAAACAAATAGCGGCAGCCCATAAAGGCCGCCGCTATTAATTAAATACCTGTTCCCGGTTTTATTTATTCTTGTTACGATTTCCGTAACGACTCATGAACTTATCAACACGTCCGGCTGTATCCACCAGTTTTTGTTTTCCTGTGTAGAAAGGATGAGAAGCACTTGTAATCTCAAGCTTCACTAACGGATATGTAACACCGTCTACCTCAATAGTTTCTTTTGCGTTAACTGTAGATCTTGAAATAAAAATCTCTTCGTTCGACATATCTTTAAAAACCACCGGACGATAATTATCGGGATGAATCTCTTTTTTCATTTTTTACCTTCTGTTTATATTATTGGCAATTTTCGGTTGGCAAAGATATAACAATCCATCAGATAAAAAAAATAAACAGACTCCTTTTTTCTTTTTCTGAAAGATAATAACTTATTTTGTAGTCATTATGATAAAAAAATTCATATGAAGGTAGAAATTATAACTATTGGAGATGAGATACTTATTGGGCAGATAGTAGATACTAACGCAGCATGGATGGCCCGTAAGTTGACTCAGTATGGTTTCGACATAGAAGCCATTACTTCCATTGGTGATCAGTCTGAAGACATAATTAAAGCAATTGACATAGCTTTTGAAAGAGCTGAAATATTACTGCTTACCGGCGGTGTCGGACCAACGAATGATGACATAACCAAACATACGCTTTGTCAATATTTTCACACTGCTCTGGTAATGAATGATGAAGTTCTTCAAAATATAGAGTCGATTTTTCTCAGGAGGAATATTTCATTGAATCAGCTTACCAAAAAACAGGCCTATGTTCCTGTAAATTGTACTGTTATCCAGAATAAACTTGGTACTGCACCGATACTTTGGTTTGAAAAAGATGGGAAGGTCCTGGTGTCCATGCCTGGTGTACCTTTTGAAATGAAAAATACAATGCAGGAGGATATAATTCCACGCCTTCAGGAAAAATTTAAGGCGACTGAATATCTTAGTCGCTCTTTCATAGTAAACGGTATCACCGAGTCTGCTTTAGCAACTCAGCTTGCAGAATTCGAGTTACAGCTTCCTAAAGGTTTTTCTCTCGCATATCTGCCATCACTTGGTTATATAAGACTAAGATTATCCGTTTGGGGTGTAGAGCATCAACCTGAAATAAAGCAACAGGCGCTAAAATTAAAGAAGTTACTTGGCCCTAATTTCGTATCAAAAGGTGAAAAAATGCCTGAGGAAATCCTTGGAGAAAAACTTCGTAAAAAAAATCTCACAGTCTCCACTGCCGAGAGTTGCACCGGTGGATTCATTTCACATAAAATTACTGTTGTTCCCGGATCGTCTGATTATTACCTTGGCAGCATTATTTCATATAACAATCTAATTAAAGAAGAACTACTCGAGGTTGATAAAAAAACTATTGAATCTAAGGGAGTTGTGAGCCGGGAAGTTGTAGAGCAGATGGCCCTTACAGTAGCCAAAAAGCTTCATACAAATTGCAGTATAGCTGTATCCGGAATTATGGGGCCTGATGGCGGAACAAAAAACCAACCAGTCGGAACTGTCTGGATTGCAACATTATACAACAGTGAGGTTGTAGCACGTGAATATAATGTTGGCAGGAGTCGCAGAGAAAATATCGAGAGAACAGCTAATACTGCTATTTTCCAGCTTCTCAAAATGCTGAGAAGCTAGAGTATATTTCATATCAAGAGTAACCTTATTTAGTCGATAATTTCAAATCCGCAATAAGGAACCAGTGCTTTAGGTATCCTGATGCCTTCAGATGTTTGATTATTCTCAAGTAAAGCTGCCAAAATACGTGGAAGTGCCAGCGCACTGCCATTTAACGTATGGCAAAGTTGAGTTTTACGGTTTTCATCACGATAGCGGCATTTCAGTCGATTTGCCTGATAGCTTTCAAAGTTAGAAACAGAACTCACTTCAAGCCAGCGTTCCTGTGCCGCAGAATACACCTCGAAGTCGAATGTCAGTGCAGAAGTAAAACTAATATCACCACCACATAAACGAAGAATACGCCAGGGAAGTTCCAGTTTTTCTACCAGTGTCTGCACATAAGAAACCATTTCATCCAGTCGTTCATAAGAGTTTTCAGGCTTATCTATGCAAACAATCTCCACCTTATCAAACTGGTGCAGTCGGTTTAAACCGCGTACATCTTTTCCGTAAGAACCGGCTTCTCTTCTAAAGCATGCTGAGTATGCCGTATTTTTTACAGGTAACTCCTTGTCATCCAGTATAACATCCCTGTAAATATTGGTTACCGGTACTTCAGCTGTAGGAATCAGATAAAGGTCATCAATTCCAACATGATACATTTGTCCCTCTTTATCGGGAAGCTGACCGGTTCCAAATCCTGAATCGCTATTTACAACGTATGGAGGCTGAACCTCCAAATATCCGGCATCACGTGCATTATCAAGGAAAAAATTAATTAATGCCCTTTGCAATCTGGCGCCTTTTCCTTTATAAACAGGAAAACCGGCTCCGGTTATCTTTACACCCAGTTCAAAATCTATGAGGTCATATTTTTTAGCAAGATCCCAATGTGGTAAAGCATCTTCAGTAATAGACGGCATAACACCGCCTGCACGTTCAATCAGGTTATCTTCAGCACCCTTCCCCTCCGGAACTGATTCATGGGGAAGATTAGGTATAGTAACAAGTAATTCCTCTATTTTTTCCTGCGCACTCTTTAGTCTTATCTCAAGCTCTTTGGCGGACTCTTTAAGCGTGCCTACTTTCTCTCTGGCTGCTGATGCTTCTTCCTTTTTACCTTCCTTTAAAAGAGATCCTATGGATTTGGAGATAGAATTAACTTCTGATAAAACTCCATCAAGTGAAGTTTGACTGTTTCTCCTAACAGAGTCTAGCTCAATTATCTGATCTACAATGTCTTTGGCGTCGAAGTTTTTTCTCGATAACCGGTTTACAACCTCCTCAGGATTTTCGTTTATTACTTTAAGTGTAAGCATACTGTTTTTACTGATTTTTAGATAATCAGATTCTTTACTTTATAATTTTTTGTAATAATAATCCTGCAAAGGTACAAAAAATACCGCCATTTAATAAATAGCCGAAATAAATATTATCGATTTAAATGGTTATCAGAACAACTGGAAATGAAGAGTCTCACGTGCCTCTCTGTCTTTTTGCTTTTTCTGACGATAAAAGCGGGTTACATAATAAGCTACACCGGCAAGAGCACCCAGCATCAAAATGTCTTTAACTGTACTATTTTTCATATATATCTTGGTTTACTTTGGTTATTTTATATTTGTTTTTAAATCTGTTCTTATTAGTTAGATGCAAGAATAGAAAAAACGTTGCACTAATTAACTTTATTTATCAACATATTCAATAATGAAAATGTTTTTGCTTTCTTCTGTAATTTTGAATCTTTCATCAGACCGTTCTCCCACAATCCATACAATATCATCTTCCGAGAGAATTAGCCATACATCCTGTTTATCTTTAAGGCTGTATTTATGGTCAGTAAAGTAATCACTTAATTTCTTACGTCCACTCATACCGAAAGGAATAAACCAGTCGCCCGGTTGCCATTTACGCAGTATCAAAGGGAATTTGAGCTTATCAGCATCAGCATATAGAAAACTCTTCTTCTTATTTATTTTAACCGGACTGTTTTCTTTCCTCATAACAAGGTTTACCGGGTTTATAATCTCATCTGTATTATTTTCTAATAAAAAGTAATCTTTTGAGTCAGAGGTATTTGTATTCTTGTCAAGGATAAAATATAATCGATCTTTTATCAATCTGTAATTATCTGAAAAGAATACTTTTCCGGGGGTTGCATCCATGCTTTGAAAAATATCTTCAATAGTCGAAGCGCTAAAGCCCAATGGAGAAAGAATTTCAAACAGAACTGCCTGAGGTGAAGCGGTTTCCTTAAGTTGAGATATATTTATTTTATTTTCCCTGAATAATATTTCAATCGATCCTCTGATTGATTCTGAATATACTTTTTCTGCTTCAGAGACATTTTGTGATGTACGTATGATCGACTCCTTTACTGATGGATTGATAGCTTGAAGCCTTGGAATTATGTTGATTCTAAGGTAATTACGCGTATAGATATCCTGTTCATTTGTACTGTCTGTCACATAAGGTATTTCACGATCAGATATATAATTTTCAATCTCAGAGCGTGAAACACAAAGCAACGGCCTAATAATATGCCCATTTTTAGGAGATATGCCTGTCAGGCCTTTGATTCCTGTTCCTCTAATCAGATTCAACAAAACAGTTTCTACCGAATCATCCTTATGATGTGCAACAGCAATAGTATCTGCCTCATATTGTTTGCGTAAAGTTTCGAACCATTTATAACGCAACTCACGGGCTGCCATTTCTATAGATATTTTCCTGTCTTCAGCATATTCTGATGTATCAAAGTTGACACTTGTGAATGGAACATCTATACTCTTGCACCACTTACGTACAAACTCAGCATCACGATCCGACTCATCACCTCTTAAATGGAAATTACAATGTGCTGCAATGCAGTGATATCCTGAAAGTATCAAAAGATCAAGCAATACCATAGAATCCATTCCACCACTAAGTCCTACAATGATTTTTGCGTTGTGTGGAAGAAGTTTTTCTTTTTGAATGAACTTCTGTACTTTATTTATCATATTGATCTAATTGTTAAAACAAATGTACGATAAAAAACTCATTTTGGCTCTCATATTTAATCTTTCAAGCTAAAAATCGGGAGAAATAGCAATAAAAACAGTAATTTTGTACAAGTATTTAATTATAAGTTATAATAGCAAATGATAGATAAGATTGACGCTCTTCTTTCAGAAATAGAGCAAATGACAGCTTCTGATTTGGAAGAGCTGGAAGCATTACGTATTAAGTTTCTGAGCAAAAAAGGTGTAATTCCTTCTCTGATGGATGATTTCAGGAATGTTCCCTCCGAGCAGAAACGCGAAATTGGAGTTAAGATTAATGAATTAAAGCAGAAAACAACTGAAAAAATTAATTTATTAAAAGATCAGTTCGAGAACAAAGATTCCGGTTTTATGGATATTGATCTCACACGTACAGCTTACCCCGTCCCATTAGGCACAAGACACCCCATATCTATTGTAAAAGAGGAGATTAATGACATATTTAAAAGGCTTGGCTTTTCTATTTCAGAAGGGCCTGAAGTTGAGGACGACTGGCATGTGTTTTCTTCGCTGAATTTCGCTGATGATCATCCTGCAAGAGATATGCAGGACACCTTTTTCATACAAAATGATCCCCAAATAGTTCTTCGCACTCATACTTCATCGGTACAAACACGCGTAATGGAAAATTCACAGCCTCCTATAAGGATAATCTGCCCGGGACGTGTATACAGAAATGAAGCTATATCTTACAGGGCTCACTGTTTCTTTCATCAGGTTGAGGCATTGTATATAGATAAGGATGTTTCTTTTGCCGATCTAAAACAAGCTCTTCTTTTCTTTGCTAAGGAGATGTTTGGTGAGGAAACAAAAATTCGCCTAAGGCCTTCTTATTTCCCTTTCACAGAGCCAAGTGCCGAGATGGATATCTCATGTAATATATGCGGTGGCAAAGGCTGCCCGTTTTGCAAGCATACAGGATGGGTAGAAATACTTGGTTGCGGTATGGTGGATCCTAATGTGCTGGAAAATTGTGGTATTGACAGCAAAGTGTATTCAGGATATGCTTTGGGTATGGGTATAGAGCGAATCACCAATCTTAAATATCAGGTTAAAGATCTTAGAATGTTCTCGGAAAACGATGTACGTTTTCTTGAGCAGTTTAAGTCGGCAAATTAATATATTTCTCAGCGTTTAAGAAAAAAAACATATATTTGCTAAAAACGTGAGAACAATAAAAATGAAAAACAATAAATAATGATGAGAGCAAAAAAAATTATTCTTCCGCTGTTGCTTATTTTAACATCCTGTGTTTATGCTCAGAAAACAGTTAGAGTGAACGCGATAAAAGCGAATGATTATGGAGTAGTATATTCTTTGCCCAAGACATCATTTGTGGTTGAGTTTCTGGTGAAAAAGACAACATACCAGAGGGGCGATTTTTATCCTTATGCTCAGCGTTATCTTGCAGTAGATAATCCTATAACTGAAAACAGAGTTGTATATACTCTGGAAGGTATAGAGGTTACAAACAAGGGAATCCCTGACAAAAACAACTCCTTTATGGTCGAGTTTCGTTCAAGGAGCGTTGAGCCATACGTTTATCTTAGAGAAGACGGACTTATCACATCTATCAATGCTGAACCAGAAAATGTTACGGAAGCCATGAGGGTTATACCTGCAAATGAGACTGTTTCTGAGAATCCACGTCGTTTCTTTTCGCAGGAGACGCTAATGGCAGGTTCAACAGCTAAACAGGCTGAGCTTGTTGCCAAACAGATTTTTGAACTTCGCCGTAACAGAAATGATATACTTTCAGGTGAAGCTGTTAATATGCCCCCGGATGGTAATGCTTATAATGTTGTGATGGAAGAGATTAACAGACAGGAAAAAGCTTTAACTGAGCTGTTCTCAGGAAGTTTAACAACGGAGTATTTCGTGGAATCTTATCAGGTTAATCCTGAAAACAGTAATATCGACAGAGATATCATTGCACGTTTTTCTGAAAAACTAGGAGCTGTTGATGCTGATAATCTTGCAGGTGAGCCTGTTTACTTTTCACTTGTACGAAAAACTCCTGAAGTGACAATGCAGTTATCAGAACGTGATCTCAAACGACTGGAAGATAAACTCACCCAGGGGGTTGTTTATAATATTCCGGGAAAAGGTGAGCTGACTATTGAATTTGGCAATAGAAAATTAAAGTCTATGGAAGTAGATGTTGTTCAGTTCGGCTCTCAGGATGTACTAATAAAGCAGATGTTCGACAATAATAAGCAGCCTGTAAAAGTGTACTTCTATCCCGAATTGGGTGCTATAAAGCAGATTATCCAATAACGATTAAAAAATATTTTTTATGAGAACGGGAAATGTAATAATTGCTGTTTTTCTTGCTCTTTTTTCTTTAGCATATCTGTCCTCATGCAATGATGGAATGGGTAGAGGAAATTCAACAGATATTGTTTATGACAGTATTGTTATGCAAAAGGATATCCCATTACTAACAGAAAATGATACCACATTACCTCATGCTGATGTGAACCTGTCGTTTATATATCCCGTTAGTTTTCGAGACAGTGAAAGTACAGAAAGACTACAGCAAATTTTTAAAGGTACTTTTTTTGGAAGTACGAATTTCGATTCTATGACTCCTGAACTTGCTGTTGACCAATACCTTAAAGAGTATACTGAGAGATACCAGTCACTTTCAAATATGTATTATGAGGATAAGGCGCGACTGGATGGTAAACCGCCTATGTGGTATTGGTATTACATGAATACAAGCAATAAAATACTTTTTCAAAACGACTCGCTATTGAGTTATGCTGTTGAATATAGTGATTATGAGGGAGGCGCTCATGGCTCATACCGTATAACTTATACCAATATTAATCTGAATGATTTAGTTACACTCTCTGAAGAGGATCTCTTTGTACCGGGCTATTATAATGAACTTACAGAAAAAATAGTACAGAGTTTGATGAAAGATTATAATGCAGAAGTCCCTGACTCGCTTCTCATGAGAGGATTTTTCACAATTGAAGATATTGTTCCAAATGATAATTTCTGGTTGAGTGATAAAGGTATTAATTACTCATATAATCAGTATGAAATTGCTCCCTATTCTATGGGGGTAATAGATGTTACTGTACCTTATTCAGAACTTAAAAATATTCTGCTGCCTGAAAGTATTGTGTCAAGATATTTTTTAAACGAAAAGTAATCCAATTTGATCTGCAAAAATAAAAGCCGGTTTTATGCCGGCTTTTATTCGTATAATATGCTGTAATTCGTAAAAATATTACTCTTTTTTAAACTCAAGGTAGAGTGTTATGTGCACATCTTTTCCAATACCTGCTGCATCCGGATCATATGCAATATTATAATCAAGGCGGTTGATAGTATTCTTTGCTGTAAATCCAATTACTTCGATTCCATCCTGACCTGTAACTGAACCACCGTAAACAACATCAAATGTAACATCTTTTGTTACATCTTTTATCTGAAGTTTTCCATTGAGTTTGTACTTATCATCAGATACTTTCTCAAGAGAAGTACTTTCGAAAGACATAGTTGGAAATTTTTCAACTTCAAAAAAATCAGCACTGCGTAAATGATCATCACGCATTTTAACACTGGTATTTATACTTGCAACATCTATATTGAAAAATACACGAGCTTGTTCTGCATTGTCCATACTGCCGATTATGCCTCCGTCGAATTTTTCGAACTTCCCGCTTACAAAAGTTATTCCACTATGTTTTACTTTGAAATTCACCGATGTGTGAGCAGGATCAACCTTATATTGTGACTGGGCAATTAAACTAAACCCAGTTAATATTGCTACAAAAAACAGTAATACTTTTTTCATATCCATAATTTAATTGATTAATATTTTCTCCCATTTAACATTTTATGCTTGTTGTTTGTTCACAGACTATCTGTTATGAAAGTTTATTTGCGAAAAAGCTTTATCTTTGCATAAACAAAACCTATAATTAGTTGTTTGAAATTATATGGGAGAATATGCACATTCCCCGATAATTATTATATAGTAGTTTCTTTAATATAAGAAAAAATGCAAGAATTAGATCAAGATCAAATATTAACTGAATTAACCACTCAGGATTATAAATATGGGTTCACCACTGACGTAGAGACATACGTTATTGAAAAGGGGTTGGATGAGGATGTTATCAGACATATATCAGAACAGAAGGAAGAGCCTGAATGGTTGCTGGAGTTCCGACTAAAATCTTATCGTCACTGGCTGACAATGGAGATGCCTGACTGGGCACATCTTAATATACCTGAGATTGATTATCAGGATATGATTTATTATGCTGATCCATCTAAAAGGAAAAATCCTAAGAGCCTTGATGAAGTGGATCCTGAACTTCTGAAAACATTTGAACGTTTAGGTATTCCGCTGGACGAGCAAAAACAACTAACCGGTGTTGCCGTGGATGCGGTTATGGATAGTGTATCAATTAAAACAACTTTTAAAGAGGTGCTTGCTGAAAAAGGTATTATCTTTTGTTCATTCAGTGAAGCTGTTAAACATCACCCTGATCTGGTAAGAAAATACCTGGGCAGTGTGGTTCCTTATAAAGACAACTTTTTTGGTGCTCTCAATTCTGCTGTATTTAGTGATGGGTCATTTGTTTACATTCCTAAAGGTGTACGTTGCCCGATGGAATTATCAACATATTTCCGTATTAATACAGCAAATACCGGCCAGTTTGAACGTACACTTATTATAGCTGACGATGATTCGTATGTGAGTTACCTTGAAGGATGTACTGCTCCTATGCGTGATGAAAATCAGCTGCATGCGGCTATCGTGGAAATTGTAGCACTGGATAACGCGGAAGTTAAATACTCAACAGTACAGAACTGGTATCCAGGTGATAAGAATGGTAAAGGCGGTGTATATAATTTTGTAACTAAGAGGGGTATTTGTAAGGGTAAGAATTCTAAAATCTCCTGGACTCAGGTTGAAACCGGTTCCGCAATTACATGGAAATATCCTTCATGTATACTTGCAGGTGACAATTCAGTAGGTGAATTTTATTCAGTGGCTGTTACAAATAATTTCCAGCAGGCTGACACAGGTACTAAAATGATACATATTGGAAAGAATACCCGAAGCAGAATTGTTTCTAAGGGTATCTCAGCAGGAAGTAGTCAGAATAGCTACCGTGGACTGGTTAAAGTGACAAAGAAGGCTGAGAATGCCCGTAATCACTCTCAGTGCGATAGTTTACTGCTTACTGATCACTGTGGTGCTCACACTTTTCCATATACTGATATTCAGCATCCAAGTGCTGTGCTTGAGCACGAAGCTACAACATCTAAAATCAGCGAAGATCAGATATTCTACTGTAATCAGCGTGGTTTAGGCGAAGAGGAGGCTATCGGTCTTATTGTAAATGGTTATGTAAAAGAGGTGGTTAATAAACTGCCTATGGAGTTTGCCGTTGAGGCTCAGAAACTTCTGCAGATTTCTCTTGAAGGAAGTGTTGGATAATTTAAACAACTAGTTTCCTGCTATATATAAACAAATTTCCTTCAATATACAGCAGTATTCAGGATGTGTATCCTGAGATTACTCTAAATAACGAAAAAACCCGTAGACTAAAATTACCAGTCTATGGGTTTTTTTCCGTTGGTAGTAAGATATTTGTTTGCTGTACTGAAGTGTTTGTTGCCGAAAAAGCCTCTGTGTGCGGAAAGTGGTGAAGGGTGTGGCGATTTAAGTACTAAATGACGGCTCGTATCTATGGATGCCCCTTTTCGTTGTGCATAAGCTCCCCAAAGTATGAATACCAGGTGTTCACGTTCATTGGAAAGTTTGCTTATAGCAACATCGGTAAACTCTTCCCAACCTTTATTCTGATGAGAGCCTGCTTGATGTGCTCTCACTGTTAAAGTTGCATTTAACAGCAAGACACCTTGTTTTGCCCATCTTTCAAGATTCCCGGAAAAAGGGATTTCAACACCTAAATCATTACCTATTTCCTTATAAATATTTATTAGTGAAGGAGGTATTTTTATTCCGTCGTTAACAGAAAAGCATAATCCGTGAGCCTGACCTGGTGCATGATAGGGATCTTGACCAACGATTACTGCCTTTACTTCATTAAAAGGGCAAGAATTAAAGGCGTTGAATATTAATTTCGCAGGAGGATATACAGTTTCTGATCTATATTCTTGTCGAACAAAATCGGTTAATCGTTGAAAATAAGGTTTATCAAATTCATCTCTTAACTGTTCTCCCCAACTTTTTTCGATATTTACATGCATGAACAAAAAGGATTCTAAATCAGGAATACTCCTCTTTTACGTGCTTCTTCTTTCATTTCATGAGGCCAGATACTAGATTGAATTTCCCCTATGTGTGCCTTACGAAGATAGTACATACATAAACGTGATTGCCCAATTCCACCACCTATTGATAATGGCAGCTCATTGTTCATCAGTCGTTTATGAAAATAGAGTGAAAGTCGGTCTTCCTGCCCAAGTGATCTCAGCTGTCTCTCAAGTGATTCAGCATTTACTCTGATTCCCATGGAAGAAATTTCTACAGCCTTTTTTAATACGGTATTCCAAACTAAGAGATCTCCATTTAAACCCTGATATCCATCATCATTAATTGTACTCCAGTCATCATAGTCAGGTGCACGTCCGTCATGTGGTTTCCCGTTTGACAATGGTGCTCCAATACCCATGACGAATACAGCTCCAAACTCTTTTGTTATTGCATCTTCGCGCTCTTTGTCATTCATTCCCGGATACTTTTGCAGAAGTTCTTCTGAATGAATAAAAGTTATTTCGGAAGGTAGCTGAGGTGTAATTGTAGGAAACAGCTCAAATACAAGATACTCAGTTCGAAGCATTGCTGCATATATTCTCCTTACTATCTGTTTTAAGTATGCTATATTTCTGTCTTTTTCACCAATTGTAAGTTCCCAGTCCCATTGATCAACATAAAGCGAATGAATATTATCAAGCTCTTCATCTGCACGGATAGCATTCATATCCGTATAAATCCCAAAACCCTCTTCAATCTCATAGTCGGCAAGTGTTAATCTTTTCCACTTGGCCAGTGAATGAACAATCTCGGCACATTTATCACCCATATCTTTAATAGGAAAACGAACCGGACGCTCAATGCCATTAAGGTCGTCATTTATTCCGGTGCCACTTTCTACAAAAAGTGGTGCAGTTACACGTCGCAACCTTAATTCTGATGATAAGTTAACCTGAAAAAAATCTTTTATATTTTTTATCCCCAGCTCAGTCTGTTTTAGATTAAGCATTGGAACATAGTCGCTTGGGATTTGCAAATTTGGCATAGCCTGAATTATCATATTGTTGTAGAATATCTGATTTGATGAACAAAGATATAATATTTTTTCATTTTGTCAAATAGACTGCCCAACAATTATACAATTTGATAGTATTTTAGTTAATATTGAATCACTTATCACAAAGTCTGGTGGTTTACTTACACATTTGACCAACAAGGTCTCTAACTGAAGCAATGTTGTGTCTGTCAAGATATTCTTCAATTCCTTTCACAATCTTTACTGATATTGTGGGGTCTATAAAATTGTAAGTTCCTACCTGAATTGCCGATGATCCGGCAAGTATAAACTCAATTGCATCCTGCCAGTTGCTTATGCCTCCCATCCCGATAACCGGAACTTTTACAGCATTATAAACCTCCCAAACCATTCTCACTGCTATTGGCTTTATGCATGGACCGGATAATCCGCCGGTTGTGGTTGAGAGCTTAGGTCTTCTGCTTTCTATATCAATTGCCATGCCCAAAAAAGTATTTACAAGTGATACGGAATCAGCACCTGCTCCTTCTACTGCTTTAGCTATCTCACTAATACTTGTGACATTGGGAGATAGTTTAACAATCATCGTTTTTGGGAAAACTTCGCGCACAGCTCTGGTTACTTTTGCTGCTGATTCGCATGATACGCCAAAAGACATTCCTCCTTCTTTAACATTGGGGCATGAAATATTTAATTCAATAGCAGGCATTTTATCCAAGTCAGCCAGTTTCTCAGCTGTTGCTACATAATCCTCAATCGTAGACCCTGAAACGTTTACGATAATATTTGTGTCGTACTCTTTTATCACCGGATATAGGTGATCGATAAAGTAATCAACTCCCTTGTTCTGAAGACCGACAGAGTTAAGCATTCCCGATGGTGTTTCGGCCATTCTGGGATAATCATTACCCTGACGCGGTTCAAGAGTTGTTCCTTTCACAAAAATGCCACCCAGTGAACCCAGATCAATAAAATCTTTATATTCTGTTCCATAACCAAAAGTACCCGATGCTGTAGTCACCGGATTTTTGAGTTTCAGATCGCCAATATTTACTTCTAATCCAGCCATGTTAATTCTTTTATATTGAAGACGGGGCCTTCTGTGCATGTGCATACATTGCCTCTCACTGTTTTTTCTATACAGCAAAGACATGCACCAAAACCGCATGCCATGAGATTTTCTAATGAGGCCTCACAATCAATTCCATTACTGTTTGCATGTTTAGCTACGGCCACCATCATTGGTTTGGGACCACATGTATAAATGAAATCAAACCTGTTTTTTTGTAAAACAGAGTGTCCTGTTACGAATCCTTTTTCACCAAATGAGCCATCTTCTGTTGTACAATAAACATCTCCATACTGCTCAAAGTCTGAGAGTTGCAATATGTCAGACTCAGTACGACCACCTAACAGAAAAGCAGGTTTGTAACCCTTTTCTGAAAGTTTTTTACCAAGAAAAAGTAGTGGAGCGGTTCCAACACCACCTCCGACAAGAAGTGTGTTGGTTTTCTTTTCAGGTATTGAAAAGGAATTTCCCAGTGGAAATATAATGTTCATTGTATCTCCCGAGACCAAATTACATATTTTTTCTGTTCCTTCACCAACACGTTTAACTAATATCCATAACTCATTGTTATCTAAATCGATATTGTTTATAGAAACAGGTCTTCTCAGGAAAACATCGTGGGAGTTATTAACCAAAATCTGAACGAACTGACCGGGAAACATTTCTGGCAAAGGTTCTCCGTTTTCAGGAGTAACTTTGATCAGATGATTTTTATCGTTTAATGGTTCATTCGAGCGTACAATAAAATCGAGTACCTTCATCGTAAATAATATTATTGACTACAAAAGTACATCTTAATTTTTAATTCAGCAATGTTGAGAATGTATAGTCGGCTAATAGCCTAAACTTAGTTCAAGCTAAGTATATACAAAGTCCATACAAAGTCCTTACCAACATCGTTTTTATATAAGCTATGTTAGGAGTTGGTAAGAACTTGGTAAGAACTTTGTAGGTACTTTATATGGGAAATGTAGAGGTTTAGTCTTTACTTTTCAGGAATAATCCATAGATAAACATTCCTGCCATCAACAGAAATACTTTCATCCGGTTCCCAGTCGCCCATGGTGAAAGCGTGAGATACTACACGACTACCGGGTTTCATTTCAGCTAAAATCTTGGGTTTCAATTTTAGATTAACGTCAGGAAGAAGATAAAGTGTGAGTACATCAGCCTTACTGAAGTCGAAAGTAAAGAGGTCTCCTTGATAGAATGTAACTTTATTTTCTACTTTAGCTTCCACTGCATTGGCATTTGCTTCTTCAATCCTTTCCGGATTAAGATCAACACCTATACCGGTTGCTCCAAACTCTTTTGCGGCAGTAATAACTATGCGGCCATCTCCACATCCTAAATCATACACAACTTCTCCTTTTTTTACATCAGCAAGTTCAAGCATGCCGTTAACTACTTTCTGGGGCGTTGGTACATAGGGAACATCTAATACTATCTTTTGTGCATTTAAATGCATTCCACCCATTATAAAAATAGAAATAAACAGGTAATTGATTAGCTTCATACTTTTTTATTTAAGAGTTATTATGGGAAATATCCTGAAAATATTACCTGTATACAGGTAAATAGATTTCTTTGATTTAATTGATAAACAGATAATTGCTTAAATAAGTTTTGTATTGAGTTAACTATTTTGATTTCTTTTCCTGAAGATGATAGAAAACAGCCATCCTGAAACAAGTATAGCAACACCAATCAATGATCCTATGCCTGTATAGGTAAGACTTGAATAAAGCATATAGGCGCAAAAAACAACGAAAATAATAGGTGTTATAGGATAAAGTGGAACTCTGAAAGGTCGTTTAGCATGGGGATATCTTTTTCTGAGCACGAATAGACTAAATCCGGTAAATAAGAAGAAAAGCCAGAAAACGGGTGCGGTAAAGTCAACCATCGACTCGAAACCATTACGTGTGAATGCTCCGAATATTACAAGTGTAATTGCAATAATCCCTTGTAATATAAGTGAGTTTACCGGAGCTGACTTCTCACCGTTCCATTTTCCAAGAAAAGAGAGTGTCTTGAAATCTTTTCCCAGAGCATAGTTAGCTCTTGCGCCGGTAAATATTGTTGTGTTGAGAGATGTGAGAGCTGACATAACAACCAGTATCCCAATTAAAACAACTCCTTTTTCTCCTAGAGTGGCTCTCATCATATCAACACCTACAGCATTAGAAGAAGCAATGCCTTCCAATCCTAAAACGCGCAGAAAAGCCATATTTATAAGAATATAAATAGTTGTTATTATAAGTATGCTTAATATTAGAACAAGCGCCATATTCTTACTTCCGGTCTTTAATTCGGAAGAAATGTATGCAGCCTCATTCCACCCGCCAAATGTGAGCAAAACAAATATAAGTGCCAGGCTGACTGAAGAAGTTGAGGATAAACCTGATAATGTTTGAAGCTCATTTGTGGATACTGTCTCTGTCGGTACTGCAATAAGTCCCGCAGTAACAATTATCAATATACCTATAAATTGCAGTGCTAATAGAAATTTTTGAAATCCTGTTCCAAATTGAATACCAAGAATATTGATGAGAGTCAGTATAAGAATAATTATTATGGAATAGTAGGTTGAAGAGAAAGCGCCAAGTGAAAACAATTGTGAAAGATAATCACCTGCAATATACGCCAAAATTGCTATGGATCCGGTTTGTGTAACTGTTACCCTGGACCATGCAAAAAGGAAAGAAATATTTTTGCCGTAAGCAAGCTTTAAAAAGTGATAATCTCCTCCTGCATTTGGAAAAGCAGAACTCAATTCGGAATAACAGAGTGCTCCAACAAGTGATATTACTCCTCCCAAAATCCAAACCATTAAAAACCATAATTCATCAGGGGTGTTTGATGCTACAACAGAAGGAGTTCTGAAAATTCCTGCTCCAACTACAATTCCAATAATTAGTACAATCGCATCTATTAATCTCAAAGTCGGTTTTGGTACAGAATTGGGATCAGACATAATGATTTTAGTTATTTATTGGTACTCAAGAATTAACCCTAAAATCAAAGATATTAAATATGGAGGCAAATAGTTCTTTACTTTCTTATTGTTTAACGTTTTTATATATTTATTTTATTTAATATAAAGCCTTAATAGGGATTTAAAAGGGATTGAATCTCTCAAATGTGTTGTCGTTATAATAAATAATTATCTGAGTAATTTTCTTGTCAGGTTTAATTAACTGCTCAAGTTGCTTAATATCTGACTGTTGAATATTGTTTTCAAGGTTGTTAGAGCCTGATTCCTCATGATTTTTGATAATTGTCTTACTTTCACCCGAGAATATTTCACGCTGATTGAATAAATCAGGTTCTTTAGGTAATGATTCCGGATCAATACCGTTTTTATACATTTGTCCGGTGCCGTTTATCAGCCACTCTGGATTTATGTAATCCATATCGCCCAGAATTTTAGTCACAACGTCTAGACTGGGGTTGTTTCTGCCATTTAATATATGAGAGATAACCGCTCTGTTTATATTTAACATGTCGGCAAACTTTGCCGGAGTCAGGTTCTCTTTTTCCATTATAAGTCTTATTCGATCCTTCATATTAAATGCATAATTATATTTACCAGTTACATTAGATCTCTTATTACAACAAATGTTGAGACACAAATGTAAAAAACATTATTTACAAATGAAAATCTTATTTGAGTATAATTGTAAATTACATTTGGTGGCTGTGCTGAGTACATTTGTTGACAATCTTGCAGACTTAGTGGTTTAGTGGTTTGAAACACGATCAACAATAACTTAATATTAAATCTATATATAATTGATATATATCTATTTAAACATATATTTATTCTCTTTTTTAACTATATTATATGGCGTTTGAGGCGTTTAAGTTTAAAATGTGATTTTAAGATATATATTATTTGCATATATAACTGATATTGTGATATATACCTATAATGAATGCCTGTTTTAAGTGAATGTTAAATCGATAAATTAATATTTGTATAATGAGGTTACAAACCTAAACAAACTCAGCAAATACATTTGTATTCAAAGTGGATTATACATTTGTAATTCGTGATATTATACTAAAGTATATTATAAATGTAAATTATTTACATATTAATTCAATATAGTATACACAATACAACGACTTGTACGGATGTAAACATCATTTATATGCAGTAGAATCAAATTAAAATTTAATTGGCCGGAATAATGAACAGATTTAGGTTTAGTCTGTTTAATTATAGTTAGGTAGTTCAAATTAAATCATTTAATTTATTAATCATATGAAACTTTCTATAAGACCCTGGATTACGCTGTTATTTGCTTTCATTGCTCTTCAGTGTGTAGGGCAAAATAAGCAGACTCAGAATAATAGCAACGACAATAATATGAAGACAGAACAAACATTTCATGATTTCATTGTAAAGGATATTGATGGAAAAGATTTCGATTTAGCATCACTTAAAGGTAAAAAGGTATTGGTAGTAAATGTGGCATCAAAATGCGGTCTTACACCACAATATGAAGACCTGCAGGCACTATATGACAAGTATAAAGACAAGAACTTTGTTGTGATCGGTTTTCCGGCCAATAATTTTATGGGACAGGAACCAGGTACTAATGCTCAGATTAAAGAGTTTTGCACATTAAACTATGGCGTGACTTTTCCAATGATGGATAAGATCAGCGTAAAAGGGAAAGATCAGGCACCGCTCTATAACTGGCTTACACATAAGTCCGAGAATGGAAAGATTGACCAGGATGTAACCTGGAACTTCCAGAAATTTCTTATAGACGAAAATGGTAATCTCGTTGATGTACTGCAACCGAAGGAAAGTCCTATGAGTGAGAAGATTGTTAAGTGGATTACCGGGGGATAATCAATGCATTATTTTATAAACAAGTACTTTCAGCAGCTCCCCATGGGTTGCTGAAATATTATTGATGCCTTTAGAAGCGGAATCAACTGTTCTTAGTTCTGAAATGATTTCCATTACTTTATTGGCATTATAATTTCGAATTCCATCCATATAATCATGCACAAAAAAGGATGATCTGATATTTAAAGCAGCCATAACTGAGGCTTCGTCTTTTCTTGGCAACCAAAAACACTCCAGTAAATTGCTAAAATAGTTGAATAAAACTGCTACAGTAGCCATTATTGGATTTTCCTTTGAGTTCCTGCTAAAATAATCAACAATTCTGCCTGCTGAAACTATATCTTTTTTGGCAATTGCTTTTACAAGTTCGAAATTATTATAATCTTTACTGATACCCACATTCCTTTCGATCATCTCAGCAGTAATTCGCCTATGTGGAGACTGAAGAGGCAACGATACTTCAAGTTTTTGAAGTTGTGGAATCAGTTTGCTAATATCACTTCCAACGAAATCAGCTAACATTTGAGCCGACTTAGCATCAATTCCTATGTCTTTTGTTTTTAGATAAGAAGTAATAAATCCAGGTATCTGGTTATCATACAGTTTTTTAGACTCAAAAACCACTCCTATCTTATCTATTTTTTTAATTACAGCCTTACGCTTATCTACATTACCATGTTTGTAGCTGAGAACCAAGATAGTGGACAGCATAGGATTTTTTGCATAAACATCCAGAAGATCAAATTTATCAAGATTCTGTGCTTCTTTAACTATTATCAGCTGATAATCAGACATCATAGGGAAGCGTCGTGCTGAGGCTATAATCTCGTTAACATCAGAATCCACACCATAGAAAGTCTGCATATTGAAATCCTTTTCGGACTCAGTAAGTACTGTCTCAGACAACAATTCAGTCAGCTCATCAATAAAAAAAGACTCTTCACCCATTAAGAGATAAATGGGTTTAAAACGTCGATTAATTATATCATTCTTAATTGTTTCGTAGTTTATTTTCTTAGATGGAGCTGCCATTTATATATATAGTAAATTTGAATATGGATTTGAAATGTAATAATATAGGATCTATTGAGATTGCTTATCACCAATCGAACCTCAGATGCTTTATTGTAGAGCTGTTATTTATAATAGATGAAAGAGATTTTATACCAATCTTCACATGCTCCTCTACAAATTTCTCAGTGACTAGTTTATCACTCTCTTCTGTTTTTACACCACTCGAGATAAGTGGCTGATCTGAGACTAGAAGCAGAGCACCGGTAGAAATATGATTGGCAAATCCGCACGTAAAGAGTGTAGCTGTTTCCATATCTACAGCCAATACCCTTATTTGTCTGAGGTAGCTTTTAAACTCATCATCATACTCCCAAACCCGTCGATTTGTTGTATAAACTGTTCCGGTCCAGTAATCTCTCCCAAAATCACGAATATTGGAAGATACAGCACGCATAAGGCTGAATGCAGGCAGAGACGGAACCTCAGGTGGAAAATAGTCATTTGAAGTACCTTCACCTCTAATACCAGCTATTGGTAATATATAGTCACCCAGATCACTACTGGCTTTGAGTCCGCCACATTTGCCGAGAAACAGTACAGCAGTTGGAGCAACTGCACTGAGTAAATCCATAATTGTGGCTGCATTAGCGCTACCCATACCAAAATTAATTATAGTGATACCTTCTGCTGAAGCATTTGGCATATTAGCATCAACGCCAACAATTGGAACATTAAAATGTTCTGCAAAAATCTCAACGTACTTCTGAAAATTGGTAAGCAGGATATAATTTGTAAATTCATTTAAAGGTCTACTTGTATATCTAGGCAGCCAATTCTCTACTATTTCCTGTTTTGTTCTCATAAAAAAGGTCTATTTTTGTATTGAGCAAATCCCGTTTGAAGCAAAGATACAATATGTACTCATTAAACTTACCAACCTACGACGCAAAAATCAGAAAAAAAAGTAATGGGTTAGAAATATTTGATCCATTACGTCGCAAGTATATTACTCTTACACCTGAAGAATGGGTACGACAGAATTTTGTTAATTATTTGATTACTGATAAAAATTATCCCGCTTCTCTTATGGCAAATGAAGCGGGTATAAAGCTTAATTCACTCGCACTAAGATGTGATACTATTGTCTATAATAAACTCTTAGAGCCATTAATGGTTATCGAGTATAAGGAATCAAATGTACAGATTACCCAACAGGTATTTGATCAGATAGTCAGATACAACAATGTACTAAAAGTTCCGTATATAGTTGTATCTAACGGCATTACGCATTACTGTTGCAGAATTGATTACGAAAATCAATCATACGAATATCTTACTGAAATACCTGACTATCAAATACTGCAATAGCCTTCAACTGTTTTCAGGATCAATAACTCTCGTCAATAGACGGGAAATCAGATGATTTAACATCATCAATATATCCTTGCACAGCTTCAATTATGATGTCATAAAGGTTTGCATAACGTCTGAGGAATTTTGGTGAAAATCCTTTATTAAGACCAAGCATATCATGCATAACCAAAACCTGACCGTCTACATAAGGACCTGCACCAATTCCTATTGTGGGAATAGTTAGCTCTTCAGTCACTTTTTTTGCCAGTTCAGCAGGTATTTTCTCCAATACCACACCACAGCAACCGGCTTCTTCAAGCAATTTAGCATCGCTTATCAGCTTATCTGCCTCTGCACTATCCTTAGCGCGAAGAGCATAAGAGCCGTATTTATTTATTGATTGGGGCATTAATCCTAAATGACCCATAATAGGTATACCAGTAGCTAAAATAGCTCTGACTGAATCGATTATCTCTACTCCACCCTCCAGTTTCAGGCAGTCGGCCTCAGTCTCCCGCATTATCTTAACAGCGTTATTAACAGCTTCCCGGGTACTTGCGTGATAACTGCCGAAAGGCATATCTACCACTACCATAGCCTTTTCTACTCCGTTAGTAACAGATCTGCCATGATGAATCATCTGATCAACAGTCATTGGCAGAGTTGTAGCATTACCTACCATAACATTTGAGGCTGAATCTCCCACCAGTATTACATCCATTCCGGCTTTATCAATGATTGAAGCCATCGAGTAGTCGTATGCAGTAAGCATTGAAATTTTTTCACCATTCTGCTTCATTTCAAGAAGTCGGTGAGTAGTTACTTTTTTTCGATTTTCATTTGAGAGGTAACCCTTTTCCTGAGACATTTTTTGTAAATTTTTTAACTTGAGTAATTTATCAATGCAAAGTTAATTCTTTTTGCGGAATTAAGGCAAAAAGAAAGCCGGGAACAAAGCCCGGCTTTAAAATGATTGAAAGATATTCACTTTTTAAAATTTATATCCAAGTGTTATCAAACCCCTGAATGAACTATTTTCTAATTCAAAAGGATTTGCATCTATAACAAGCTCTTCTCTGTTACCTGAGTAAAGATTGGGAAATGGGTACAAATCATCTGTTTGTGTCTTATATACAATAGCCAGATCGAGGAAGAAATTCTGATTGAAACGATAACCTATACCTCCTGTATAGTAATTAGCATCACCTTCCATTCTGTAAACAGTGTTTGAATTTGGAATAAAAGCATCCCCACTCTCTTTAAATACTGTTTCATAAGGATTTTGCATCCATGCGTAACCAAGTCTACCGTAAAACTTTGGTGTAAAACGGTATTCTGTACCTATTTTCACTGTTGAAGTATTTCTGAAATCAGTTGATATATACTCATTATCAACCTCATACCAGTCGGAGTCATCCATTGAATTTGAAGGTGTAAATAGCTTCATATTGCTGTAGTCTACCATTTCGTAATCAACACTCACAATGAATCTGTTTCCTAATACTGTTGCAGCACTTGCAACAAGTTTACCAGGGGTTCTCATGTCATAATCATTTGAAAAACGACGGGAATTGGTTATATCTTGTACATAATCAGGATCAGTAATATATGCTGCCATATCATCCTCAACTTCTGCCTCATAAGTCTCAGTAAGAGCGTAATATGTAGGAGTATGATATGAAATTCCTATGCGCAGCTCATTTACAGGTCTGTAAATTGCTCCAAGCTTAGCACTAACACCTGCACCATCAGTTGTCAGCCAATTAGTTAACCTATAAGAACCATCAGCATAATCTTCCCAAAAGTCAGATGTTAAACGATACGTGATATCCTTAATAGAAAGTGACAATCCAAGGTTCAGTACATTACTGATAGTTGTTCCTATTGTAAAATCGTAATTATCGATATAACCGCTTTCACGAGTTTTTATCTCGTTGCCTATTGCACCGCCTGTATTTAAAGGAGTATAATAGTATCCCTCATTATCCTGATGATCATCTATCAGCCATGAGTTATAACCTAAAACAGATAACCACGGCTGAGATTTAAAAGGATCCGGCAGATCATCTCCCATATATAAATCTGTTGGATTTATACCTGTACTTCTGTCAGCTATATAATCCAGCATCGAATTACCTGGTACCCCCACGGCATCGATACTTTTATTGAAGGACTTGAGTTTATTATAGGAAAATCCGAAATTAATAAAAGGGATTACATCATTTCTCAAAGGGAAATAACCCACAAAACCCAGGTTATCCATATTGAATTTAGTGTTATTTGCGTCGTAATTACCCACAGAAGAGCCTTCAAATGATAAATTCAACGTTCCGACAATTTCTGAGCTTCTATAAACAGCTATACCCGCCGGATTTATATTAACTCCTGTAAGATCACCGCCTAATGCTCCGAAAGCTCCGCCCATAGCCATAGCTCTGGCAGTGCCATATAAGTCTTCTCTGGAGAATCTCAATGCATCAACCTCCGACTGTGCAGACAGTGGTAAAGATAATATAAGCATAGAAGCTATAATGTACGTGATTTTTTTCATATCCATAAAAATTATATTCAATTTATCTTCTTCCACCACTTGAACGTGAGCTGCTACCACTTGAGCTTCTGCTACTTCCACCTCCACCAATAGAGCCACTGCTTGAAGAAGAACTTCTGCTTGGTGTTGAAATTGTTGAACTTCTATTAGTACTTGAACTTCTTTGAGGAGTTGTATAGGTACTTCTGCTTGGTGTAGTACTTCTCTGATATGTAGAGCTGTTTCTTGATGGAGAAGTAGTTGTACTTCTCTGATAAGTTGAGCTGTTACTTGAGCGAGTAGGCTGAGTTGTTCTGTTGATGGAACTTGACCTGTTGGTAGTACCTGTACGTTCTATGATACGTCCTGTTCTTGAGTCAATAGCTCTACCTGAATTGTCTATTATTCTTGTTCTTGGAGCATTGACTGAACTTCTGTTTGTTACAGATGAGCGAGTATTAGCTGTTGAACCTCTTCCTGAAATAGCAGAGCGGGTATTTGAAGTTGTACTTCCACCGGATAATGCTGAACGTGTTGCAGTTCTGCTAGTAGAACTTCTGCCTGATACTCCTGCAGATACAGCCGAAGATCTATTGGCTAAACTTCTCCTGTAAACACCAGAACTTCTTCCGGAACGATTTTGTGTCAGGCTACTGTAGTAACCATCATAAAATCCATGACTGTAGCCACCTCCGTATCCGTAATAACCACCATAGTACCATGGATCATACCATCCGCCATAACTCCATGGAGAGTACCAGCTGCTGTAGTACCATGGGCTGTTCCATCTATTCCAGCCTCCATACCAGCCACCATAGCCATAGTACCAAGGATCATACCATCCACCGTAATACCATGGTGAGTACCAGCTGTTGTAATACCATGAATCATACCAGGGATAAAACGAACCCCATCCCATTCCAAAATAGATATTTGAATTCCATCCGCGGTTGTTATAACCTTCGTAGATTTCGTCACCCACGTAAACAATAACTTCATCCGCACCAGTTATTCTAATGCTGGATTCAGGGTCATGAAACCTTACAATTCTGTCTGTATACTCATATTCAGTATATTCGTCAGCATTATCAGTGTAACCCTGTTCGTTTGTTGAATCATTGTTATTGCTACGACGGTTATATTCGTCAATATCTCTGCCATTCGCAGTAACTTCCATATTTGAAACATCACCCTGAACAATTACTACTTTCTTTTTTTGCTGTTCCTGTTCTTTGTTTTGGCGAACATTAGTAGTTTCTTTTTGAGAAGGATCTGCATAGATATCATCCCATTCCTGAGTGAAACCTAAGAGAGGTATAGTGACCAATAAAACCGAAAGTAAAATTTTTTTAGTTTTCATTGTCTCTTCCTTTTTATATAGTTGTTTTAATCGTTTCTATCACTTTATTTGACTTATTTACCTACCAATAGTTTAATTAAATATCATATTTACCAATAGGTTTAAGTACAAATATACAAGTAAATAGGGTATTAATCTACTTTAAAGATGCAGAATGTATATAAACGTTGCGCAATGTATGGTTAAAAAATATCAATCTCGAGACCATCATATGCGAAATGAGTGTTTTTAGGCAGTTCCTTTTCTATTTCAGCATGTAATCCTATTTCATGGCTCATGTGTGAAAAGTAGGTTGTTTTTGCAGCAATTCGTTCAGAAATATTCAAAGCTTCCTCCAATGATTGGTGAGAAATATGCTCGGTTTTTCTGAGAGCACTGACTACCAGCGTACTTAATCCTTTTAGCTTTTCATATTCAGTTTCAGGAATAGACTTAACGTCAGTAAGATAAGCAAAATTCTTTATACGGAAACCCATAATTGGAAGCTTATAGTGCATTACCCTTATTGGAATTACCCTTATTCCTTCAACATCAAAGCTGTCAAATTCATTTATTCTGTTGATTTTGATATCCGGAACTCCTCCATACCTTTGAGGTAAGAAGCAGTATGGCATACGTTCTCTGATTACGTTTTCCAAATGTTCTTCCATGTACAGATTTACTGATCCAAAACGAGAGAATGGGCGAAGATCATCAATACCGCCCACATGGTCATAATGCTCATGAGTTAAGAGCAGTCCGTTGATTTTTACAAAAGGCAGTCCCATCATTTGCTGCCTGAAATCAGGAGTACAATCTATAATCAAGACTTTACCATCAACTTCTACTCTAACAGACGATCGAAGTCGTTTATCTTGTTTGTCACCTGAAGTGCAAACTTCACAATTACAGCCTATTTGCGGTACTCCTGTTGATGTTCCTGTGCCTAAAAAAAGTACTTTCATATCATACTTCGTCATGGAAAAAAAGCTACACCATTAGCGTGTAGCTTTTTATATCTTATTTAGATTTAGATTGAGATACTGTAACGTTTTTTCAAGTTTAAGTTAATATTCTCTTTCCAATATCCATAGGTCGTTGAAAGGCACTCCATAAGTTCTTCTGAGATAGTCAGTATCGCCTTTTGCAGTGTAAGTATTATATATTTCTCCTCTTTTTGCTGCTGCTTGTTCTTTTGTGTCATAACTAGCAACAATTACCCGATACATTCCCTGTTCATTTTCAGCCAGAATTACCCGATGTCCTTCGTTTTCCATTCTGCTTTTAAGTGATTCAGCATTAAGTTTCACGCTCAGTGAAGCGATCACAACGTTAAATCTTTTTAGTCCTGCTGCATCAGTTGCATAAACCGGTTCAACCCTTTCTTTTCTCACTGATACTTCAACCGGAGGGAGCGGACTGGCATCCTTTATCACAGTTGTCGGTTGTGAAGCCGATTGCTGAACCTCTCTTTCCTTAGCGGCTTCATAAACTTGTTTATATGCACTTTGTTTTGGTTTACAGGAAGTGCCCAAAACCAGCAAGCCGGCAAAAAATAAAATTAAATGGAATTTTTTCATGTAAGTTGAGAATTTATTATTGTACGTAATAATCTTAATTTAAACAGTTAGTGCAAAGATAATAAAGAAGGTTATCTTTGTATTATTAGTCATGTGAAAATAAATTAAAAGTTAGTTAGAAGGTGCGTCAAAAACCAATCGTAAAGGCCTGGGTGTAAGCTCAAGCTTTTGACCTTCCGATATTGTGTCAGTAAATACGGTGTCTCTATAATTGGATTCAGGATTTGCAAATAAATAAATATCCCAGGCACCTTCATTCAGACCAAAAAAATAAAACATTCCATCAGCCTCCGGAAAAGTGAAAAAAGTATCAGTATCCTGAATGATAGCTACATAAGGATTAGCCTCCATCGGTGAAACATAGCCCTTTATAGAGCCACCATGAGTTTCGGGGAACGCTCTCGCTGCAGGTTTCAGAAACCAGTTCCCATTCACTTCCCGAATTGAAAGTGCTGCATTTATATCAATTATAAGACTCGAAATAACGTTCGTTGCAAGATCGGCCTTTACATTATCAATAACGACACCGTCAATAATTTCAGGAGAAAGTTGAAGAGGTATAGGTGAATCAGTAACAGTCACAAGTCTGTTATTATTTCCAAACTGAATTTTTATTTTCTCAATGTTTTTATATGAAGGAAAGTACTGATCCACAAGCTGTACTGTTTTACCATTCATTAAAGTCAGCAAATTGTATTCCCCACCCGAATATTCAAGTGGTATCCACTCCCCTTCTATGTTAGTAGAATCAGTAGCAAAAACAGATATATCATTTATGTCAACATGCAGTTCTTTAAAAACCAGGGAAGTTGCATCAGTAAGCTTAATTCGCAGCCGGGCTGCGTTTTCGCTGACATCCTCTTTGCTGCATGCAGTAATTATTAAGAGTGCAGTTAGTAATATATAGTATTTATAAGAAATTGCTTTCATTCTGTTTTATTAGTTGAACGATAGACAAAAATACACAAATCCCAATATCTTAAGCAAGGAAATAAATTATATTCATTATATATAGCGCCCAATTAACATTTTATCAAAACAAAACTTTAACAAATACGTTATTACCTAATATCAAGTAAATCGAAACAATCTGTAATGAAAAAGTCTGCTTACTATCTTATTATTTCACTATTTCTTATTGGTTTAGTTGCATGCAATCAACAATCTAACAACAAAAAATCAGTTCAAAGCCCTGAAGAATATTCCGAAGACATTAACTCTACATCTGCTAAAAATATCGATGTAATGGCATTGCATGATAAACTGATGTCTAGTTTCAGCGACGACTGGATAGAAAGAGAGTCTGATCCGGAATTATATCCCGAATACTATGGTGGTTCATTTGTTGACAACAACGGTAATTTTGTTATTGCCGTAACGGGTAATGTTGACAAAAACAGAGAATATCTGATAAATATTCTTGAAACGGATAATTTTAAAATAGAAACAGTGCGATACTCTTACCGACAAATGATGAGAGTAATGGATGATATTGACAGCTTTCTCACTAACAGCAATATCGCCGAAAATCATCCGGTATTGGAAAGATTTGCAGGTGCTTATCCTGATGTAATGGACAATAGGGTTAAGGTACTTCTCACAGAGATTAATGATGAGGTTATCAGTTCATTCAAAAAAGACATAACAAATTCCCCCCTGATCGTTTTCGAACAAGGGGAAATTCCTGAAATGTATTAATGTTTCGTTTATTGGGATTAACTCTCAGCTATATCAGGTATTGTGGAAACCAGATTTCTGTCGCCGTAAGCATTATCTACTCGTGCAACGTTAACCCAGAACTTATTCTCCCTGACATAAGGTAGTGGATAAGCAGCTTTGCTTCGTGAATAACTATGTGTCCATTCATCTGCAGTTATCTCATACTCAGGATGAGGAGCATTTACCAGAACATTATCTTCCTTGCTGAACTCACCCCGTGATACTTCAATAATTTCTTCATGGATCTCGATCATTGCATCAACGAAACGATCAAGTTCTGTGAGACTTTCACTCTCTGTTGGCTCAACCATTAGTGTACCATGAACCGGAAATGAAAGTGTAGGTGCATGATAGCCATAATCGATCAGTCGTTTTGCTATATCTGTTTCAGTGACGCCCGACACATCTTTTAGACCCCGGCAATCAAGAATCAGCTCATGCCCCACTCTGCCCTCTGATCCACGATATACGATTCCATAAGAATCATCAAGTTTTTCAGCAAGGTAGTTTGCACTCAATATTGCTGCAGCAGTAGCTTCCTTTAATCCTTGAGCACCCATCATCCGAATGTAGCCATAAGTAATTTCCAAAACACCGGCACTACCATAAGCAGCTGAAGAAACCGTGTTTTCTTCTGACTTAAATGTAACAGGATGTCCCGGTAAAAAAGGAACCAAATGTTCAGCAACACAAATAGGGCCAACACCCGGACCGCCTCCTCCATGAGGAATTGCAAATGTTTTGTGTAGATTCAGATGGCAAACATCAGCACCAATTGTTCCGGGATTAGTATAACCCACCTGAGCATTCATATTTGCGCCATCCATATAAACTTGTCCTCCCGCTTCATGTATCAATCTGCACATCTCCTTTATTTCAGTCTCAAATATACCGTGCGTCGAAGGATAAGTAATCATAAAAGCAGCCAGGCTATCTCTGTATTGATCAATTTTACTACGCAGATCATCCATATCCACGTTACCTTTAGCATCAGATGAAACAGTAACCGGAGTAAAACCAGCCTGAACAGCACTTGCAGGATTAGTACCATGAGCAGATGCAGGAATCAAAACAATATTTCTATCACCTTCACCCTTACTTTCAAGGTAACTGGCTATCGTGATCAGTCCGGTATACTCACCCGCAGCACCTGAGTTTGGTTGCAGGCTGGTAGCTGAAAATCCGGTAATCTCAGCCAGCATCTCTTCAAGTTCATTAATAATTTGCCTGTACCCTTCCGCCTGTTCAGCCGGAGCAAATGGATGTATACGCTGCAAAGTTACCATACCTAATGGCAGCATTTCAGAAGCAGCGTTCAGCTTCATTGTACACGACCCTAAAGAGATCATAGAATGAGCAAGCGAAATATCTTTACGTTCCAGACGTTTTATATAACGCATCATCTCAGTCTCAGTATGATAATTGTTAAATGTGGGATGCTTAAGAAATGCCGATTTTCTTTTCTGATAATCTTTAAGAGACGTTTTTTCGGGAAGGTCATCGATCATAAATACCTTAGAACTACCGGCAGTCATTGCGAACACGGCAAGTAGTTCATGAACCCTGTAAGCATTAGTGGTTTCATCTATACTTATTCCTATTTCACCACTATCGAAATAGCGAAGATTTACAGATCTCATCTCTGCATTTTCAGATACATCCCTTGAAGTTATACCTTCAGGTAATTTGATCTTTAATGTGTCGAAGAAGCTATCATTCAGCTGTTTGAAACCCATATCCTTCAGTTCCTCGCTTACATAAGAAGCTATAGAATGAATTCGGGAAGCTATCTTTTTTAATCCTTCGGGACCGTGATACACACCATAAAATGAAGCCATTGTAGCTAATAAAGCCTGTGCTGTACAGATATTAGAAGTAGCTTTTTCACGTTTAATATGCTGTTCACGCGTCTGAAGTGCCATACGATAGGCTACTTTACCATGAGCATCTTTTGAAACTCCAATTATTCGACCAGGCATAGAGCGTTTGTACTCATCCCTGGTTGCAAAAAAGGCAGCAGAAGGTCCACCGTAAAACATCGGAACTCCAAATCGCTGACTGCTTCCAAAAGCAATATCAGCCCCCCACTCACCGGGAGGAGTAAGAAGAACCAATGACATCAAATCTGTGGCTACAGCTACTTTGCAATCTACACTTTTCGCTTTCTTCACAAAATCACGATAATCTTCAACATTCCCATCTCCGTTAGGGTATTGCAGAATTGCACCAAAATAGGGCTCATTGAAAGTTACTGTTTTGTAATCACCCACAACCATCTCTATGCCGGAGTAATGCATACGAGTGCGTAGAACAGCCAGAGTCTGTGGAAATATATTTTCATCAACAAACAATGTTTCCACACCATTTTTTACCTGGTCGCGACTTCTTAATCCATACATCATAGTAGCAGCTTCTGCAGCTGCAGTTGCTTCATCAAGCAATGAGCTGTTAGCCAGAGGCAAAGCAGTAAGCTCGCTCACAATAGTCTGGAAGTTCAACAAAGCTTCAAGTCGCCCCTGTGAAATCTCAGCCTGATAAGGAGTATAAGAAGTATACCAAACAGGGTTCTCGAATACATTACGATAAACTACTGCAGGAGTAATTGTATCATACCAGCCCATTCCAATATATGAAGCGTGCACTTTGTTCTGAGAGGCAATATTAGCTATTTCCTCTGCATATTCCTGTTCAGAAAGTGGTTTTGGTAACGATAATGGAGCTGTTAAGCGAATATCAGAAGGTATAGTCTGATTAATAAGTTCATCAATAGAAGATAAACCTATCGTTTCAAGCATTTTTTGTTTATCACTTTCATTGATACCAATATGCCGATCTTTAAATTGTTCCATTTCTATCATATTGAGCTCTATATTTTTTCCTGTTAATAATTCTTGTGAAATATTGTTATAATGTTCCGACAAAAGGATTATTCTTTTTTTCGTAACCTATTGTTGTGGCTGGTCCGTGACCCGGATATACTTTAGTTTCATTAGGCATCACAAATAGCTTTGTCTGTATGCTTTCCACAAGTTCTTCAAAATTGCCACCTGTCAGATCAGTCCTGCCAATACTTCCTCTGAAAAGCACGTCACCGCTAAAAACACTTCCCGATTCTTCACTATAAAACAATATACTTCCGGGTGAATGTCCCGGTGCATGAAAAACTTTAAGCTTTTGATTGCCAAACCTTATTTCATCTCCCTCATCCAGCCAGGTTCCAATTTCCGGTCTGAAGTCGTTGTTTGTACCGGGAATACCAAACAGCTTCAACTGATCAGAAATATTGTCGAGAAGAAATTCATCTGCTTTATTACATTCCAGAGAGACTCCGAAATGTGATGCAATTGAATTTACGCCAAAAATATGATCGAAATGCAGATGAGTGTTTATAAGGTGCTTAACCACATAATCGTGATCTATAATGTAATTTAAAAGAAGTGCCTTTTCATCTGCATAAAAGCATGCAGCATCAATCACTACACACTCATTAGTTTCGTCAGATAAAAGATATGTATTTACTCCAAGTGGGTTGAATTCAAATGTCTTAATCTTCATTGAGGGAAAATAATTTTAAATCGGTCAATCAGTAAACCTAACTAACATAAAATACTATTACAAAAGTAACAATTTATTTTAGTTAACCGGTACGTACACCAGCTTTTTAGTTTGGAAAAAGGGCTCCGGAAAGTATTCTGAAAGCGAAATCATATCCACTACATTTTTAAAACTCCTGACTTCAGAAGTCAGGTCGCCACCCTTTAAACAAATAACTCCGTTAGGTATTGAATTAATTTGCTCTTGCAATATATTTTTTCTTGTAAGTTTTACAAGCTCCGGAAGAAGCATTACTGCACGACTTACAATAAAATGAAACTTACGCTTTTCATCTTCAATCCTTGAGTGTACTACTTCAACATTTTTAAGACCGATAGACTGAGCAATCTCACCGGCAACCCGAACTTTCTTACCAATGCTGTCGAGCAGCAGAAATTCAACTTCCGGGAAAAATATTGCCAGGGGTATTCCCGGGAAACCTCCACCTGTTCCCACATCTATAACTTTTGTTCCGGGTGTAAAAGATACATACTTTGCAATAGCTAAAGAATGCAGCACATGATGCAGATAAAGGTTATCTATATCCTTACGGGAGATTACATTAATCTTATTGTTCCAATCTGAGTAGAGATCGAATAAAGCGTCAAACTGACTCTTTTGGAGTTCAGTAATTTTCTGAAAATAGTTTTCTATCACTTTCACTATAAATCTGCCAGTTTACTTACAATAGTATTTTCTCTCAATAGTGATCGTATTGCACTATAAGGTATAAAAACCTGAGGAGCAGTTAACTGATATGCCGAATACTCACCTTTGTTATATGTATAGATAATACCTTTGTCATTAAGTAAAAAGTTTGTATTTGGTACTATCTCATTTATGCCGAAGAAGCCTAAATCTTCTAGTTCGTCAACACTCTTAACCCCGTTTTGCTCGAGTAAAGAGGTGATGATCAGGCTCTGTAATGCTTTGTCATACCCTGCGTTAAAAATGTCATTTTCGGTAATCTGATTACCGGTATTCAGGTTTATAACATAATTTGAATAGGAAATATAATAAGTAGCGGCTTCACCTTTACTATTTGATTGTTTGATCTGAAATGAAAGGATACCATATTGATTATATGTAATAGAATCTGATAAACTTTCAAAATAAGAATAGAATAAATTATCCATGGCATGCTCACCATCTTCCATATCTATCCCCGGAATAAGTGCATTTAACTCTTCCATATCAGACACCGTTTCACTGTAAGTATTAGCATCATGCGAATAATTTTCGATGTAATTATTTACATATGCATCTACAGCAGCTGATGGTTCAAGATGATCGAATGACGGACCAAACATGCTTCTTACAAAAAAATGCTGCAAGGTATCCAGGTTTGCTTTGGAGCTTCTTACCGGATATATAAAATCTACCGTTATATCACAATATGGTCTGGTACTGTCACCATCCAGATGCTGACGTTTGTTAACACTGATTGTATCAAAACCAATATCGTTCGCTGCCCTGAATCTGCTGCTACCGCTATTACTACACGACAACATAATTGCAATCGCAAACAATAACAGGCTGAAAACCAACTTTCTGATTGCCACCTCCATAGAGAAAAATATTTTTAAACAATCACAAAATTACACCTTTTTATCGGTAAAACCTCATTCAGGGTCCAAATTTAGTAAGAGTGGCCGTCAGTATCCAATTCTTCCAGTCCCAGTTTCTTTTTCTCCAGTGAACCCCACGCATAAACTATATATGCAATAATTACAGGAACAAAAAGTGAAACAACAGACATTACAGACAGTGTAAAATAACTTGACGATGAATTGAATATGGTAAGTGAGCTTTGTAAATCCACCGAAGAAGGATAATATGCCGTATTATTTAAACCAGATACCAAAAGCAACATTGTAACTGTAACAACAGTTCCGACACCTGAAAACCAGATTCCTTTTTTAAATTTAGGATTGACAACTGTATTAATTATTCCATACAATACTGTTACAACTCCCAAAACAAATAGGATTCCAACAATTGGCATTTCAATAAAATTATTCAAATATTTCATTTCTTCAAGGTAGACATCGCTTGTTTGCGAGTTAACAGCATATCCATCTGCTAAAAGTGTCCATACAAGGAAGACCAGAAAGAATACCACAAAAGGCACACCGTTATAAAGAACAAACTTACGAGAACGTTCTACCAGAATTTTATGATCAAGCCTGTTAAGGAAGAACAGACTTGCCAATGTTCTTGCAAGAAAAAGTACTGCTAGGCCGAGTGATATATTTCTGAAATTACCCAATAGCTCAAGTCCCATCATTGGGTTCTGCCACTGACTGATCACAATTCCCGATTCACCTAATCCTGCAATATTACCTTTACCAACAGTAAATTCTGATCCTGTAAAAAAGCTGGCTACTATTATTCCTAAAAGAAATGTACCTATCAATCCATTTAGAAAAAGCAATACCCTGTAGGTTGTGGGACCAAAAATATTACCCGGTTTTGATTGAAACTCATAAGAAACAGCCTGCAATACAAAGCTGAAAAGCATAATCATCCAAACCCAGTAAGCCCCTCCGAAGCTAGTGGAATAGAAAAGGGGAAATGCGGCAAAAAATGCACCACCAAAAACAACAAGTGTGGTAAAAGTATATTCCCATTTACGTCCAAGTGCATTTACAAGTAATTTTTTCTCATCCTCTTTTCTTGACAAAGAAGCCAACATCGACTGCCCTCCCTGAACAAACAAAAGGAACACAAGTAGTCCGCCCATAAAAGACATTATAAACCACCAGTATTTTTGTAGAAATTCATATGTAATCATTATGATTGATTTTTTAGTTTAACCTTACTTTTCATTTCCTATTTCCGTAGTAACTTCCTCCGGTCCTTTTTTAATCTGCTTCACCATTATGGTAATCTCAGCTATAAGCAACACAGTGAAAATAACTGCAAACATGATAAATGTAGTTATAACATGACCGGGAGAAAGTGCCGAAGCAGCTACTTTTACAGGTAGAATATCCTGTATAGTCCAAGGTTGTCTGCCAACCTCTGCCACAATCCAACCCAATTGGCCCGATATATAAGTAAGAGGAATGCTCCATAACGCCACGTAAAGAAGCCACCTAGTTTTACGTAAATCTTTTTTATACAGATAAAACAGAACTACAATAAAAAACAGGATAAAATACATTCCAATCATCACCATAATGTGGAAACTATAAAAAGTAAGCGGAACATCAGGGATCAGATCCTCACCTGTCTCTAGATAACCATAACCGAAATGAGCATAATTTTCTCTTAGAATAGTCTCGAAATTAGCGGCATTTGAAGCAGCTGCCGAAGCAGCATCAGAATCTCCTCTGTTTAAGGCTTCTTTTTCAGCCTTTTTAGCAACCTGATAATCGGCTAAAGCCTTTATAGCCAGCTCTCCCCTAGCCTTCCTTTCATCAAAAGATAGCGCTGTAGTACCATCCTGAAGAGTATACCCTCCATCAATAATATCTTTTATGCCCGGTACAAAAGCGTTAAAATCTCTGTACCCGAGAAGAGATAGCAATTTAGGAATCTCCAGTTTAAATACATACGGATCAACATCATCATTATAAGTCTGTTTTCCTGGATTCAGCATCCCAATCATAACAAGTCCGGCACCCTCTTTTCCTTCATACAAACCTTCCATGGCTGCCAGTTTCATTGGCTGCTTTTGTGATACCTCGTAAGCAGAACCATCACCTGTATAAGCCAGCATCAGAAAGGTTATCAATCCAATTATGGATGCAATCTTTATACTTTTAAGAGCAAAATCAATATGTCTGTTTTTCAGAAGATACCATGCCGACACACCAACTACGAAAGATGAACCCACCGCCAGACTTGCAAAAACGGTATGAAGAAATTTGTTAATAGCCACGGGAGAAAGAGCAATTGCCCAGAAGTCAACCATTTCATTCCTTACCGTATCAGGATTAAATTCCATTCCAACAGGATATTGCATCCATGCATTTGCCACAAGAATCCAAAGTGCCGATAATACTGCACCCAGAAACACCATCCATGTAGAAAGCAGATGAACACCTTTACTTACCCGATTCCATCCAAAGAACATTACAGTTACGAAGGTTGCCTCCAGAAAGAAAGCAAAAATCCCCTCTATAGCCAGTGGTGCTCCAAATATGTCACCTACAAACCAGCTGTAGTTAGACCAGTTAGTCCCGAATTGAAACTCCAGAATTATTCCTGTCGCAATACCTATTGCAAAGTTAATCCCGAAGATCTTTTGCCAGAATCTGGATATATTTTTCCATTTCTCATCACCCGTTCTTACATATATGGTTTCCATAATAGCCATAATCAGGGCCAGACCTATAGTAAGCGGTATAAAAATCCAATGATACATTGCCGTGAGCGCAAACTGCCCCCTAGACCAGTTTACAGTAGCTGCATTTAATAGAAGATCCATAGGATAATATTTTTACTTTATTTATTAACACTTATGCATGACCTACACCACCTATAGGCGGCAAAAAACCGGGATTGTTCTGATTACGTATTGCCCCGTTTTGTTGTTCATATTTGTTGATGTTATCTTCTAAAGCATTTAACAATCTTTTCGCATGTTCAGGTGTAAGAATAATTCTTGATTTAACTTTAGCTTTTTGCATACCCGGTACAATACGAATAAAATCAATTACAAACTCCGAAGAAGAGTGTGATATGACTGCCAGATTGGAGTAAATGCCTTGTGCTATTTCATCACTAAGTTCAATTTGGATTTCGTTTTCTTTATTTATATTTTCCATTTAAGCTGTATAAAAAGGGTGATACTCAACAAATACAACAATAAATTAATTAACCGATAGAATTTGCTGAATCATTAAAATGTTTTAAACAAAGAAAAATAAATAAATCCAATCTACAAAAGAATCAGACTCAATTCTTGAAATTTTTCCTTATTAAAATTCTATGAGTAATCAACTAAATCTATCAATCAAATCCGAAATGGATTCCTTAGCGTCTCCGAGCAACAAATAAACCCCTTCTTTGCGTTTGTATAAAGGATTATCCACTCCCGCATAACCAGGCTGAAGGTCGAAGTTGCAAATGAAAATCTCTTTGGCATGATCAACATCCAGCACAGGCATACCATATATTGGAGTATCTTTCGCATCACGCGCTGCAGGATTGATTACATCATTCGCACCAATTACAATTACCACATCAGTTTCAGCAAACTCATCATTCACCGCATCCATTTCAAAAAGTTTTTCGTAAGGAACATCAGCTTCGGCAAGAAGAACGTTCATATGACCGGGCATGCGACCTGCAACAGGGTGTATCGCAAACTTCACCTCTGCACCATTCTCTTCAAACTTATCAGATAATGCACGCACCAGGTGCTGAGCCTGAGCTAAAGCCATTCCATAACCGGGAACAATAATCACTGATTTTGCCGACCTGATAATCTTACCTTCATCCCTTTTGATAATGAGTGAGTTATCCTCTGTTTCATGAACCTCTTCTTCAGCTGTTTCCACAACAGTTGATTCCTCAACAAACTGAATATCAGCTTTAGTTTTATTCTTATCTACAGAAGTTTTACCCAAAAGAATATCACCCAGACTCCTGTTCATCGCTTTACACATTATCTGTGTGAGGAACAGTCCCGATGCACCAACTATACCACCCACCGAAACAAGCATCAGATCATTAACTGCCATACCTGCTATTGCACCAGCCACACCACTCAGAGAGTTTAGCAGCGAAATAGTTATAGGCATATCAGCACCACCAACACGAATAGCAAAAGCGTAACCAAACAGAGAACTGATAACTATACTGACAAATAAGACGATTGAGGTATTACTTGTAAAAGCTGAATATATAATT
>JAQUIZ010000276.1 GCA_028683355.1 Fermentimonas sp. | reverse complement strand
ACAAGGTATAAAGCTGGAGAATTAAGGACAAGACTGCCAGTGCATAAAATACCATTCGGAAAAACAAAGGTAATGCAAAACTCGCAAATCCATTTAGCAAAATGGCCACAGTAGAAAACGCCAGTATCAAGATACCAGTTGGGAAACATAAATTGAGATAATTGTGGATTTGTTTATATTTATTTTGATCAAACATAGTTAGAATAATAAAGGCCAAGCAACCTAATATTATATAAATCAAATTTCGACACCAATCCTGTTAATTTCCCCAATGTTAACATATTTTATGAAAGTTTTCTACGCGAAATATATGATATTACCTGGTATCGACATGGATTATACAGTTGAAAGTGCAGTCCACTTATTTTACCTACTGTGATATGTTTTCCCTGAAGATTAATAATTAAGCATTACCTATATTAACCCAGTGGCTTGTTTTAAAGGTAACCCGCCGGATTCCACCAATATACAAGCGAGGTAAAATGTATAGGAGTCTTTGTGGAGAGGATCACGAGCAAAATAGCGCACTCAATGGCAGCAGTCCAATAATGCTACAATGAAAATAAGAAAAGTTTATCAGTTAAAATTTGCAGAAAAAACAATGATAATTTCCTATGTTATATTTACATAGGTAAATTATAGCCATATACTACCTATATAAACCAACAGCACCTCTCCGTAATTCAGGGATGGTTTTAATTATTAACAATTAACATGTGGATAAAACCACTGAAATTACATATAATATTAAACAATTGCAATTAGAATCCTCTGTTTATTAAATGATATATGGGTTATACTAATTACATAAATGCGTGTAGCGTATTGACCTTTATTGTTAGGAGGTGTGGTTTCATGGCTACAAAGAGCATATTTAAGAATGTTGTTATTAAAGACAAACGACTAAGTAAGAATCTAGTTTCAGCATTGGAAAATGCGCAGAAGAAGAGTAGTAAAGGTGTCCAGCTATCAAAATCTTACCGTGAAATTACAAAATGCCAAATAAAAGATCTTTTTGGAGAAAAGCACTAAGTGGATGGATATTCAAGTGTTCTACTAAAAGATATGATTGAAGAATTGGGAGAGAAAGAAACTAAAATAATTCTCTCCCAATTTTCTTGTCCGTTAAATATGGATGTTGAATCTTTTTTACATAACAGTGCTATTGAATTTGCAAGACAGAGTATATCAGCAACACATCTTGTTTTTTCATCTTATAAAAATGAACTGGTTATTGTTGGCTATTTTACGCTAGCAAATAAAAATATAATTGTATCTAATAACAGTAGTATATCTAAGACACAAAGAAAAAGAATAAATAAATTTGGAATCTATGATCCAGATAGGAAAGGTTATCGCATTTCCGCACCGTTGCTAGCACAACTTGGTAAAAACTATTCAAGCGGCTATAACAAGTTAATAACAGGAGATGAATTACTGCTCCTAGCATGTAAAAAGGTTTCCCATGTTCAAGAGTTGATTGGCGGAAAAATTGTTTATCTTGAATGTGAGGACAAGCCAAGCCTTATTGATTTTTATGCTTCTAATGGCTTTGTAAGTTTTGGACAAAGAGCGCTAGACAGGGATGAAACAGAGGTTCTTTCGGGGCAATATTTGATTCAAATGTTAAAGTATTTATAAAGTGGGTTCACCACCATTTTCAGCAATCTTATTGGCAGTGGTCCAGTCTTTATTTTTAGGCTCATAAGCGGACTTTAACAAATTCCTCATAATCAATTCGTCATTCTCCACAATATCCCCTCCTTTTGGTGTTCAGGTTATTTTCTCACCTTTTTTCTATCTTTGATATGTGTGAAGTTTTTAACGCTTACCATCTGCGACTATAAAAGTCAGTGAGTAGGATTCCCCCCGCCCACCGTAAACAAAAAACATTTTGCACTATTTTTGCACTCAACCACTAAACCAACCAACTTTCATCTCCCAGAAAATAATTAAGGGAGGCTTCGCCTCCCGTATTATCTATGGTGCGGTAGAGAGGACTTGAACCTCCACGAAGTTGCCCCCACTAGAACCTGAATCTAGCGCGTCTGCCAGTTCCGCCACTACCGCACGCCCAACTGAATATGTTCTCAGCAAGGAAAATTATATTACATGCTCATAAGCGTTGTCAAGAGTAACATACCTTTTGTTAGCTATGCCTTAGCCTGACTGCCACGATTTTGCTGCTACCCATCCACCCGGATAAACCTTATAATTAAATGCAGGAAATAAGTTTGAATGAAATTATTTCATGAAGGTTTGTGCTTGAGCGTTCGCGAAAGGAATGGATATAAAAATGGACGTTTTAGGCAAAGATATTGAACTAAGGAGGTATGAAGCGGCTATACTTTAAAGTATAATATAATATAATAGTATATAGTAAAAAACTATTGGAGGCAGAATATATGAAGCTATATACTATGAAAGATGTAATGGAGATTCTAAACGTTACCCGCATGACACTTTTGTCTTGGGAAGAAAAAGGAAAACTTCATCCAGTGAGAACTCCTGGTGGCAGAAGACGTTA
>JAQUIZ010000275.1 GCA_028683355.1 Fermentimonas sp. | reverse complement strand
TTAAGCAGGAAAATTGAGTTACCTCCAACCGAACGCTCATAAATATCAAATACATCGTCGGCACTTCTCACTTTTTGATTTGTATCATCACGATAAAACCAGCCTTCCCTGATAGACGTATTTGTCTCAGCAGGCTGATAATGCAGAAAATTAGCTCCATATAGTACATTGCGTGAACCCAGATCTTCTCCTGTTATATCACGAAAAACAGAAGCTGTATCAGGATTATCCGGGTAAGTAACCACATTCCATTCAGTATTTCTTGTACCGCCGGATTCATTTCCACCCCATCTGATATCTTCGCGACCGAAAATAACAGCTTTAGGAGCAAGTGTACGAATCAATTCACGCCATGCTGCATAGTTGTAAGTCTGCCCTCCTTTAGTTTTAGGGTGTGCACCATCAAACCAAACCTCGTGAACTTCACCGTATTCTGTCAGTATTTCAAACAGCTGATTCAGAAAATACTCGTTGTAGTCATCCACTAGAAACTCAAACTTGGTTTTATTTTCAAAAGGGCGACCCGGAACTTCACGTGGTATAGTTCTTTTAGTGTACTCACTCAAGTTGCCATACAATCCGTCAGATTGTTCAATTTGAAACAAATCGGCAGGTGACAGGTAAACGCCCAACTTCAATCCAAATTTCTTACATGATTCTGAAAGATCTTTCAGGATATCACCTTTGCCCTCCTGGAAACCGGTTGACATAATACCGTGATCAGTATAACGACTCTGCCATAAAACAAATCCATCGTGATGTTTAACTGTAAGAATTACCATCTTCATACCGGCATCTTTCATAGAGCGGCACCACTGATCAGTATCGAGTGTTTTAAGATCAAAAATGGAAGGGTCTTCCATACCGTTACCCCACTCCATTCTAGTGAATGTATTGGGACCAAAATGAATAAATGCTATGAATTCGTTTCTCAATGCTTCCAGTTGATTAACAGTAGGA
Source organism: Fermentimonas sp. (assembly GCA_028683355.1). Classification (GTDB taxonomy): domain Bacteria; phylum Bacteroidota; class Bacteroidia; order Bacteroidales; family Dysgonomonadaceae; genus Proteiniphilum. The sequence continues at coordinate 1,577 of JAQUIZ010000275.1, read as the reverse complement.
ACAACATGAGCTGCCTTATAAATTATCGACTCGTTAGATTCGCCCTTTTCAATCTTTATGGTATTCTGAGGTATAATATTTTTCTGAGAATACAGTTGTAAGGTTAGGATAAACACTCCTATTACGAATACAGTAATTTTTTTCATCTCTCTTATTTGTAGTTTTAGTTTTTGAATTTTTCTGCAAGTCCGGTCTTGTCTTTCCGGTTCTTAAATTGATATTATTTGTTACTTATTATCTGATAAAGTTACACTTTTCTCATCAGAAAGCTCAACTCTGAGATCTTTTTCTTCATCAAAGCCATTCTCGAACTGATTATCTTCTATCAAAATGTTGTTTACCTTTTCGAAGAAAAACATATGATTGTTCCAATGAAACGGTTCAAACTCTTCATTCTTAACAATGGTATTGTTTCGAAAGATCAGACCATCAGTAGATTTTGCATAAACAATGGGACTGTCAAACATCTCAAATGTATTATCCTCGATCACTATCCCCGAATGAAAATACTTCTCCTGTCGTTCAAGACCCGGTATCTCAGGATAAATAGAAATAACCGCATTAGTAAACTGATAGTTAGCCGTTAGAGCATTTACAAAATGATTATTACGTATAATAACCTCTCTGCAGGCACCTGTTTCGAACCAGCCATTACAGTCGCCGCAAAGCAAAATTGCAGTTCCATGTGTATGATCAAATAGATTATTTTCGCAAACAACACGTTTTGGTGTGCTGAAAAGAGCCCCTCTTGCCCTGTTATTACGTACTGTGTTATCTGAGAAAGTTACTTCCGGGGTCCAAGTCAGATTCTCAATTCCGTACTTACCCTCTTCTGATATCTCTGCCGGAAGAGTCTCGGTGAATTTGATTTCAAACTCCTTAGCTCCAAATTCAGTAGTCTTATCAATAGCTTTTATTGACTGTATAGTGTTATTGCTACTATCCACCAGCTCCATTCTTTCTGATTCAACAAACTGAACCTGGTCACCCTGTTCACCCCATTTAAACCCCCATGCCTGAGGATGCATGTATCTTGCCTGAAGTGTATAATCATCAACTCTTTTTGTAATTCTCAGGTAAGTACCGTGTACATTTATAGCATCATCTGCCATTGCTTCGTAAAGTCCGTTCTTAGAAATAATTACACCTTTACACGCTGAAAAATGTGTTGCATCAGCCTGAGTAGTAAAATAACGAGGATCATCCTCACCTCTCAATGACACATTAAATCCATCAAGTGTTATATTTTCACTCATTTGGGCAAGTAAACCCATTCCTTCTGCATAATGAACGGTCACATTTTCCAGTCGTGTATCAAGACATTCACTTATAAAAATGCCCGGTGTGGGACGATAATAAGATCTTAAAACAAACCTCTCTCCTGGTGAAGTTTCATTTACCTGATCCCATCCTTTAAGGCTGAGAATATTTGGCGACTTCTCAGTTACTGATTGTGGATTAAAACTTAAATCGCGACGAAGGTAGGTAAGTCTTTTATCCTCACTGAATGACATTGTAACAACAGGAGTTATCTCATATGTTTCACCAACGAATATCAGTCTGCCATTATCTATACG
>JAQUIZ010000274.1 GCA_028683355.1 Fermentimonas sp. | reverse complement strand
ATCTTTAATCGAAATCAAAAGAACAGATTCCACATCAACTGCCACATCATTATAAGCATTCATGATGCTACAGTACATTTTTATATTATCCAGGAAGTTGATCAACATTTTGCCTTTGTACAGATCCCACATCTCTTCCAACATAGTGACATGGTAATTACTTGCATCAACTATTAAGTATTTTGCCTCAATAAACTTATTAATGATAGTAACTATTCTGCCGGCATCAGCTTTACCGACTCTTTTCAATTCTCTTCTTTTTCTACGTGCTATGCTCATAATTATTAATTTAGTGGAAAGTATAATCAAATGTATCGTCAAATATTCTTTTTATGTCAATCTTACCTGCACCGTACAGATTTGGCCTGCTGAGCTGATATTTAAAGTCAAACGAAATTAATTCATCAGGTGCATTAGATCTTACAACCGTTGCATCAGTAATTGTTACCGGTACCAGGTCACTTAATATCTTCAGGAAAACCTCATTACTCACAAAGAGATCTTCAGCCCATTGTCCGTGATTTTCACTTAACATCCCGGTATTTGCTTCAAATTTCTTAATTTCTTTTGTTCTGAATCTGAAAAGCATATCACGAATATACCCTGTTGAATTCTCATATTCATTTTGTCTTTCAACTAAACCCTTTGGTACGAAGCTTTCCCGGCAACCAAATGAGTTTCTGAAGATAAGCTCAGATTCTTCATTTCTTTCATCACTGTCAAGATAATAGATCATCATCCTGTTACCTGCTTTAATTATATACCTGCTTATGAGTTCAGGTGAGGCTAGAATACGTTCAGGTGATACATCAATTTCAACAATCTGATTAATATCTGCAATGTTGCGAATAACAGTAGGTCCAACTCTAATACCATCTTTCGATACTGTTTCCAACGTAACATCAACTGCTGCAGTGGTATATAATGAAAGTATCTCTATTTGCCAGGTATGAGTTAATTTCCAACCGCTTAGTAGTGTGAGAAAATTATTAGTTGTAAAATTAGAAGTTGTAGTATCAATTCTCTTCTCTCCAAGAATCGCTCTAAAAGATTTAGTAGCGCTGGTATTACCATCTGTAAAATTAAGTGTGTAAGCTGCTGATAGTCCTGGTATCTCTCCAAGATCCGAAGCAATGACTTTTCCCAGGTCACGGATCCAAACTCTTCCTTTATTATTTGCCCAATATTTTTCTGTAAGAATTACATCAGCCCCTTTGTTCAGTGTAAAAGTAAGCGAGTCATAGCAGTTTACTTCAATGTCCGGAATCATTGAAGTAAAATATAGTGAATCTAAAATTGTGACTATTTGTATCATAACTTAAATCGCTTTCTCCGTTTTGCTATAATTAAAATGCATGAGACTAATATTACTGCACCCGTAATTATTACCCATCCCCATTCACTACCTTGGATTGGTCTACTGTCTGTTTTCGATTGTGCTGTTTCATTTATAATTGTAGAGCTGCTGTCTCTCTCTGCAACGTCCTGCTCCTTTTCATTCATGGAAACAGCTCGTGCAGTTCGCTCTTCTGTAGCCATGTCGCTTCGTTGTCTGTCCCCCCACGCTTCAGATATGCTTCGTATTGCTCCCGTTGAGTCGAATTCAGTAACTCTGATGTATGATTTATCAATCTCAAATCCGCTTCGTTCTGACGTTTCAACTCCTCTAACTTCAAGTCGAGTAACATCTTTGATTTGTTCATTTCGCTCATAAACTCTATTAGTTGTCTCTCCTCGCTGGACATCTTTTTGAGTGCGGCACCCACCAAGAAATATAACAGCAAACAAAGCCCACCAACAAATAACACGAAAGCTAACAGCATTTTCAACTCCATACTTCATCCTTTTTTATTTCAAATATAAAGCTGTTACCTAAGTGCAAAAAAGACATAAAAAAACGGCCTGCTTTTCTGCAGACCGTTTTTAAATAAGTCAGGATTTTAGACTATTTCAGTAATAATTGCACCATTTGGAGCTAATCCACAGTGCCTGTCTTTTTGATCATAAAATACTGCTTGCCCCTGTGAGTTTACTGAAAATCTATTTGCTTTAATCTCTAACACTCTTTCCGGTAATAGAATTTGAAATGTTCTCATAACATTAAAAATTTAGTGATTAATAAACTATTTTTACAAATATAGTTAATATTCTTTGATAATCTTGGTATTATCACCTCCTGATATTAACCATTTTGGATATCCACCGTCAAAAATAATCTTATAGCCACTTGTAGCTAGGAACATGCTTACTTCATCTGCCGTGAATTCACCGGCACCCATCAGATCATTAGCTATCTCCTGACTATCTTTCAATATAGGCTCTTCTCCCTCTTTTGCAGGCGGATATTCTCCGACCCATCTGCTTAATATTACAATTTTCCAATCAACTTGATCCTTATTCATTAAAGCCTCCTTTCTTATTTGGTACTGATATTTGACACTCTTTCATAGAAGTGAACAGATCTCTGATCTCATAAAAGAACACCAACGCCTCTTTACGCTCATATTCTGTGGTCCATTCATCTTCAGAAGCCAGTGCAGCTAA
>JAQUIZ010000100.1 GCA_028683355.1 Fermentimonas sp. | reverse complement strand
TCCAAGCAACACCAACTATCGTTAAGATTTATCCGCCAAAGGATGCGGAATGATGAGAACTATCGTCCCGCAATATCTATTCTGCGATTGAATCTGTCATCAAGGTTAGTAATAATGAGGAGACTATCTCCTTGCGAGTAGTATTGGATACTCTATCCGGTGCAAGGAAGCCATGACCCTGTATTAACACAAATACGGATGCATAAGGATGCGACAAATTTTTAGATTGACAGATAAGTGGAATTCGAGACTATGAAAAAATGAGACGAAATAGAAATGCTGTATTGGACTATGTTTTGATTAATTACTCTTTCAGTGATGTAAAGTGGATTAGAAGTTTGATCGAGTTTCGCAGTAAAATGATCTCAATCCCAAGGTATAAAACTAAATGAGAATCGAAATTCTATCGTTTTTCACTGGAGCTGGTTTTCTTGATCTTGGGTTTATGGAGAGCGGTTTTGATATCGTTTGGCATAATGAATATCACAAGCCATTCGTCAGAATCTTCGAGTGTGGCATGAAGTCGATGGGTTACTCTGGTCACAAAAGTAAAGTCCAAAATACTAACTCAATTAATGACGTTAATGTCGAACAGATTTTGTTGGAAGCATTCGGAAGAAAGCCTAAACCAGAGATATTTGGTGTCATTGGGGGGCCTCCTTGCCCGGATTTTTCGGTTGGGGGCAAGAATCTTGGTGGTACTGGTAATAACGGCCAATTGCTTAAGGTTTATCTTGATAGAATAGCTGGTATCAAACCAACATTTTTTCTTCTCGAAAATGTACCTGGTCTGGTGAAGACCCATAAACACAGACAATATCTAATGGACTCATTGCGTCCGATATCAAAGACTTACGCAATAGATTACACTGTATTAAACGCATTAGACTTCGGCGTCCCTCAAGATAGAGAAAGGGTGTTCATAATTGGGTTTGAAAAAGACTGGCTCAACAAGAATAAACCATTTATGTTCAGAATCTACAATTCATCGCACTTCAATAGCTCCTTTAAAGGTATGATCGATTATAAAGATATCAAGAACGAGAGTCTTCACTGGTATCCTTGGCCAGTGAACAAGTTGTTTAAGAACAAACGTACAAGTGTTAATTGGCCTGATTTGCCAGTTCCATATGGTACTGAGCCAACGAAACCTAACGCACCGTCAGAGCTAATGGTTGGCACTTATATATGTGACGACAACTTAGAAAATATTCCCAATGGAAGAGATTTCTTTACTCCAAAAAGCAAAAAATTCTCTGAAATACTTGAAGGAGATGTATCCAAGAAGAGTTTCAAAAAGTTGCATAGATACAGGTTTAGCCCTGCCGCCGCCTATGGCAACAACGAGGTACACCTTCACTGTTGTCTGCCCAGGCGATTATCAGTTAGAGAAGCTCTTAGAATACAATCTATTCCGGACAGTTATATAATGCCGGAAGATATGCCACTTACGGATAAATTCAAGGCTGTTGGCAATGGAGTTCCGGCCACGCTAGCAAAAGCTGTGGCCGAATCACTTAAAACGACGCTAACCAGGAGGATCTATGAAAGCGTTTGATCTTACCCCAGACCCAAAAGTACTGCTAGCTTTAACCCACACTCCTTTAAAGCCCCTTGATGCATTGTCGGAATTGATTGATAACTCTATAGACTCGATAATCTTATCAAGCAAAACTGGAAGGCCTGTTGACAATCCTTTGATTTTAATCAACATTCCTTCGCGGTCAGATATTGAAAACAATCAGGGTTGTCTTCGTGTGAGAGATAATGGTACAGGAATGTCAGCAGAGTCTGCTGAAAAAGCACTGAAAGCTGGATTTACTGGGAACAACCCGTTTGACATGCTTGGGTTGTTTGGTATGGGGTTAAACATAGCTACAGGGAAATTGGGTCGCAGAACCACATTAATAACTGCACGCAAAGAAGATGCTAGCGCTATTCGGGTAGTTGTTGATTTAATTGAGATAACAGAGAAATCCAGCTATGAAGTTTTACCTGAAGAAATCGCCAAACCTGAAGGTTTCACTCATGGAACAATTATAGAGGTTTCAGGTTGGTGGGCTGAGGGCAGCAGTAACTCAGGTTTTATATCAAAACTTGTTTCATATGGAAAGCCGAGGATTAGGAAAGAAATAGGTAGAAGGTATTCAACTCTATTAAAAGAAGACAGAATAAGAATTCTGATTGATGATGAGTTATGTCCCCCTTTTGAACACTGTGTATGGGATCAATCCAGATATGTCGAGAGACAAGGTCACGGGCAAATTCCTGCAAAGTACACATTTTCTGAAGTAGTGGGACACCAAGTTAGATGTACTAATTGCTATGCATTGGTACCATACGATAAATGTCCAGCATGTGGTTCTGAGTCAATCAGAACAATACAGGAAAAGATTCATGGCTGGGTTGGCATACAAAGATATGATGACAACTCTCATTATGGTATAGACTTGATTAGAAACGGCAGAGCTATTAGGCTGCTTGAAAAAACAGCCTTTTTTGATTATGTAGATGAAATGGGAAACACAATAAAAGACTATCCAATCGACAGTCAATATGGGAGGATAGTTGGAGAAGTACACCTAGACCACGTACCGGTAGACTTTATGAAACAAGATTTTCAAAGAAGCAGTGCCGAATGGCAAAGGTGTATGTCCTATCTTAGAGGTGACAGCTCACTTCAACCCCAACAACCAGGAGCTGATCTCAATAAATCATGCATTTACATGCTATACCAAGGATATAGAAGAGTTAGAAGATGTGGCCCCCAAGACATGTACATGGGTTATTGGGATGAATCTACTGACTCGCCAAAACGTATTAACCGAGATACAGAAAGAGAGTTTCTACAGAAGTTTGAAAACAAAGAGCCAGGCTATTATGATGATACTGAATGGTGGAAACTAGTTGAACAGGCGGTCACTAAGCCGCAAGACACCCTAGTAAAATGCGAAAACTGCGGTGCTGATAATTTAGATACAGCTGAAGAATGCCTTGCTTGCGGAGCTATACTTATTGGAAAACCATGTAAGTTTTGTGGTGCTGAGATTCTGTTCTCGTCAATATCATGCCCCAATTGTGGAAAATCACAAATACCTGAAGTCAAGTATCCTTGGTCATGCCAAGTCTGTGGGACAAGCAATCCAGCGAACCTAGAGATATGTAAGTTGTGTAAATCGCCAAGGGGTAGTGCAGATCCGCTTACGGCTGAGATTCTAAGGGAAGTCTCTGATAGAAATGAAGATCTTAGCATAACGGGATGCTCAGTAAAATTGGCCGATGGGAATTACAGCAATCCAATTGATGTAATCTGTTACAATACCCGCAGGCAAATACTATCAAAAAACCAAACAGAACGACTACCCTTGATTACTTCAATCGAGGACAGCATAGAAGTATTTATTGATACTCAGCATAGTCTCTTTAAATCTTATGCTGTAAGTTCAGAAGTTCTAATAGCATCTGAGGTTGCTGCATATTTACACACCTATAATCGTTCGGTTTCTGGGCACTCAAACCATAAAGCGCATTGCATATCCAACCTAATGAATCAGATCATATCTAAGTATTATTCAGATACCTTGGCTGAAACACCTGAGCAACTTAGAGATAAGATAAAGTCACTGTTTACAGAGATTAAACAGAAAATGATTTATGTGCTTCCAGATATAGCTCAGGATATTTTCACCAACTTAACAGAAGAAGAGATTAAAGCTATGCTTGATAACATGGTGGCTGACCAAGTGGATATATCTCTGATGCAAAAATACAAGGAATCTGGTCAGTTTATACAATACCTTTCCCCATCATCGATTATTGGGATTTTCAAAGCCTATACCATCCGGTTTTTTGACAAGAATGTATGGAATCTTCCTTATTCTGTAGTACCGGATATACCAGAATCTGCCCTTGATCAGATGAGAGAATCCATAAAAAGAACGTACCAGAATTGCTTAGAGGATTGTGCCACCTATATCGGAACCAATGTGACTGATCCGCTGTTGACGAAAAGAACTGGCTCAAGTTTAAAGATTTTGTTAAAAGATCTATCCTGATGTCATTCTTTAATAGCATAACGGTCAATGCATCCTGGATGTCGTTCGAAAGAATGGTCTGTAGATTTCTTGTGTATGATGGCTTTTCTGGAGTAAGACTAGTCGGGCAAACTAATGACAAAGGAGCTGACATTATTGCTCACAAAGCAGGGAAAAGGTGGCTTGTGCAAGTCAAACATTGGAAAATACCTATTGGAGTTGATGTTCTTCAGCAAACGCTAGATGCTTCGAGGTATTACCAAGCGCAAGTGCCGGTTGTTATTGCTTTAAAAGGTTTTCAGGAAAGTGCAATTAAACAACGCAACGTACTTTTACAGAACCATATCCCTATGCAGTTATGGAGCGCGTCTGATTTAATAAAAAGAGCTAATGGATTCTCTGACACATATCCTTTTGGTAATCCGGATGAAATATTCGAAAAACGTGACTATCAAGAAGAAGCTATCCAACTTCTAATACAAGAATGCGTAATCAGTAAAGTCAACCGGGCTCTGATTGTAATGGCTACTGGTTTAGGCAAGACGCACGTGCTATTTGAGTTTATCAGACGCTTTCGGTTGTTGAAAGAAGTGAAAGTCTTGTTTATAGCCCACACAAACGCATTAGTGGCTCAACTTGAACAAAACATGTGGACCTACCTGAAATCCTCGGAAGAGACGCTTATATGGAATGGATACGAACCTCAGAATTATTCTAGCTTATCCCGTGCATCTTCAGTGTTTGCTTGTCTCAACTCGGTATCAAGTTACATAGATAATGGATTTGAGTTACCTCATTTTGACATTATAGCGATAGATGAATGCCACCATGTAAGTGATAATGGCATGTACGGAAGGATCATTGATAACTTGAAAGCTGGGACGGATACCGGACCCAAACTGATAGGTGTTACAGCTACACCGTGGAGACAAGACCAGTCTGATATATCAGCATACTTTGGCGACCCCCTTATTAGCATTGACATGATTACCGGCTTGAAGCGGGGATTCTTGTCAAATATAGAATATAGGATGTACACTGATAACATTGACTGGCATAGTTTAAAATCACTGCATGGAGAAAAATTGTCTCCCAGGGGGATTAACCGGACTCTATTTATATCTAATTGGGATGATGCTGTTGTACTTGAGCTTAAGAAAGCATGGAATTCGCAGGACAACCCAAGATCAATAGTTTTTTGTGGGATTATTGATCATGCAATCATGATGAGAGATAAAATCAATGCTCTTGGATTCTGCAGGGCCGAAGCAATTTACTCCAAACTTCCAAATGGTAAGGTGATGGAATCTTCTGAAAGAAACAAGATTCTCTGCGACTTTCATGATGGCCGTATTCAAGTAGTTTGTGCGGTAGATATTTTTAATGAAGGGATCGATGTTCCTGATGTCAATATTGTAGTTTTTCAGAGAGTTACTCATAGCCGAAGAATCTTCATTCAGCAGCTAGGCCGGGGACTTAGGTTAAGTAAAGGCAAAAAGAAAGTTTTAGTCTTGGATTTTGTTTCAGATATCAGGAGATTTGCGGCAGGTATTTCTTTGAAAGATTCTCTTAAAGGTAAACCAGCATTTGTTAATATTGATCACAAAGTTGAATTCTGTAAGGTAGGGGGAAGTGACGAAAAGGCTGAAACATTTCTAAGGGAATGGCTTGAGGATGTTGCGGCCATTGAAGATGCCCAGGAAGATGCATCAATACTGAAGTTCCCACCCGCGTACGAATGAGGTAATATGAAATTCTCAGATGTGCTTAATGATATTCAGAGACTAAAAGGTATCGAGTTACAGAGCATTATTCCAGGTTCAAGTATTGCCATATCCGAAGTTCGCTTCGATGAGAATCGAGTGATTCTATTCGACTCGAAAGGGAGTGCGAGATCCCGGCCATTCAGCGAACTAGAAAAAGTGTGGCAAGCACTCCTGCGTGAACCAGCAATTCACGTAGATTCTGTGTTACTTGGATGTGGCTCGAGCAGAAACCAGCCCGAAACAATCTTCGCGAACTTACCTTACATTGAGTGGCTTCGGTTGAATGGAAAGAAACATATTACCCTTGTATCAAAACGAACTCACGATTTTGGATCACTTTACAAGATGAACCCTTTTGATGCAGAGAATCTAAAAGCACAATTCGATGAATTTAACCAGAATCAGAAACCTGGATCGTTAACAAGGACTTCTATCCTGATCGTAACGAATGATGTTAAAAGGAATACTGACCAGTTAGAGGATATGATTGGCACCAAGTCTATAAGCATAGGCGTGGGTTCTTATCAGATTATAGATGGCGAAAAAAACATCCTCGTCGTCAGTAAGACTCTGGTTCCTGCGGATGTTAAAATAGGTTTTTATCCGGTTATCAACGCTAAATTCAGCAATACAGTTTCATCATCATTCAACGTTGACAACATCACAATATCGTTTATCAACTTATGTGGCTCTATCATAGCTTCAATAGAAAATGTACTGAAGTAGGACTCTGACAGTGGACAAACTTACTTCTCAGAAGAGAAGCGAAAATATGGGAAGAATTAGATCGAAAGACACAAAACCAGAGTTAATAGTGAGAAAGTACCTATATTCAAAGGGCTTTAGATATAGACTCCACTCGCGTATGTTGCCTGGAAAGCCAGATATCGTCCTGCCGAAATACAAAGCAATATTACAAATCAATGGCTGCTTTTGGCACTATCATGAATGCAAATACATGCGTATACCATTATCCAACAGTATGTACTGGGAAACCAAGTTACAAAGGAATAGAGATAGAGACGTTGTTAACAACAAAATACTCATGGAGATGGGTTGGAGAGTCCTGATAATATGGGAGTGTGCCCTGAAATACGCCTCGGCTAGTTCACGCATCGAAATATTAAAAAAGATAGAATCCTGGGTAACATCAGCACAAAACTACGATGAGATTTCACATCATGATCACAGACTAAATAACCAGATAGACTTAAATGCTTAAACTATATTGGAATAATCCTTCTGATGAGATACAAGGGGACCATTATGATTACTGACGTTGAATTTTTTTTGCACGATAGCAGCAATCCCAAAAAGGGAGAGTTTTTTGAGAAATTATCAAAGTATATACTTGAGCATTATGGCTATGAAGTTATCGAAAGAGTCAGATTTACAGGCATGGAAATTGATTTGATTGCTTGTGATAAAGTAACACAAAATCGAATCTTTGTCGAGTGTAAGTATCATAGAGATCCCTTGCAAGCATCTGATATACATATGATTAATTCAAAATGCACCTTCAAGAAGGTTTCTACTGGATTACTTATATATACTTCATCTTTGGGAAAAGAAGCTAAAGGCCTTAGAGATGAAGTTGAACAAGATGTTAACCCAGCTGTTAGGCTCTTATTCTGGGATAAAGAAAAAATTCTTGAGGGACTGCTATCTAAATTTAAACATGTTATTGATGGCTTCAATTTACATCCTAGCGGTTCATATATTATGGGAATTGACGAAAATGTTATCCCTTTTGTATTCTCTATAGATTCCTCGCAAGCTCCAAAGCAGTCAATTAGAGTGTTTCGAAAAATGGATTATCAAGCGATTGAGTATTATTCGAGATTGTTTGAGAGCAGCGAACAGTTTTGTGGATACGAAGTGTCTGAGAATAAAGAGATTGTAGTAAACGATGATCTTGCCAATAAACACTTCAAAGACACCGTAGCTCAAATAAGTCCAGGTGATGACATATTCGATTATCGGCCTTCAAAACCAATAGACTTTGTAGGAAGGGCTGATTTGATAGATGAAGTAGAAAAGTTTCTATATGCTGTCCAAAAGAAAGAGACCCGCACAAGACTTATCAGCATTGAGGGTCCTTCAGGATATGGGAAATCTTCATTTTTATTGAAACTTGCAGATGGGCTAAAAAGTAAAAGAGGGAAAAACTTTTTTACTTATCTTGTTGATTGTAGATCAGCTACATCAGGGGCTTTCATCACTACCGCGCTGATTGAAGCATTGAATGAAGGTAATCGAGCTGGATTTATAAAGAATAGAGTCAAATCAGATGATGTCCAGAATTCGCTTAGTTATCTAACTTGTGAGAGCATTAAGCAGATCATAGATGAATTAGAACAACAGAACAAAGTATTTATTCTTTTCTTTGACCAATTTGAGGAGATTTTAACAAAACTCTCATTAAACCCCGTGTTCCGCAACTTACAGAGACTCTTTAATGAAGTAATTGCAAGTGAAACTAACATAGTAATAGGGTTTTCATTTAGAAGCCATGTATATTTCCAAGAGAATAATGAAGCCTACTACGTTTTTCGTTCAACGGAAGATCACAGACTGAGGTTTGAGATAGGTAACTTTACATCTAAAGATGTAAGGTCATTGATTAAGCAATTTGAAAAAAGAACCGTATCGCTGACTGCTCCAATTAGAAGGAGGATTGAAGAACAATCCCAGGGATTACCTTGGCTCTTAAAGAAACTCTGCATACATGTATTTAAGCAGTTGAAAATCAAGAAACAATCAGAATTCTTTGCTTCAAACTTAAATATTCAATCACTATTTATTTCTGATCTTGAGAAACTATCTGTAACAGAAAAAAGATGTCTTCAATACATTGCAGAGAATTCCCCAATTGGTTTTGATCAAGTTATTGATAGATTTGGAGATGATACAATTAATCAACTACAACAACAGAGGTTAGTAATAAAGACTGGCACTAACTGCACTATTTATTGGGACATTTTTAAGGAATATCTGCTTACCGAGAGAACCCCAGTTATACCTTTTTCTTCGATACCTCAGTGCGAGTTAACCATGTTATTAAAAAGCATTAAGGAGTTTCTTCCCGATAAGAAACTGACGAAATCATCGTTAGTGCAATCCACAGATTATTCAGTAAAAACAGTCATGAATATTATCGCTGACCTGTTGATGCTTGAGATTGTTATTATGGATAAGAATAAGTTGCTCCTGAACAGAACATCCAAGTTTAGCAGTGATTCAGACATCTCCAACCACCTGTATGATGTATTATCAAAGCATGCCATTGTAATTGATATAGATAAGCGACTTGACATCACTAGTTCAATATCTATAAATGATGTTTCAGAAATGATTCTAAAACTATACCCAGAAGGAGCATTAACTTACAAGACGGCAAAAACTTACACGAGCAAGTTTCTAAAATTCTTGGTTTATTCTGGACATTACGTAACTGACGGGGCAGCAGTGTCAAAGCGAACGGAAGGTTCGGTTGATTTCTCATCATACTATACTCCAAATAGAACTGGGATTGGAGTGTTGTCAGGATCCCCTAAGAAAGCTAAGGAAATTTGCGAAAAGATTAAGAGGGATGGCCATTATGATAAGGCAATATCAGGATCTCGAAACACAATAAACGACTTATCATTGTTAAGCATCGTTGAGTTTCAAAGAGATGCAATATTCTTCAGTGAATCGATTTGCTTATCTATCTCATCGGGTAAATCAATTGAGAATGTTATAAAGGAGCAGTTGCAGAAAAGCACATATGTTAATGCAATTAAAGAAGAGTTAGCACATGCCAGCAGAGACTATATAAAAATTTACGAGAAGATTAGTGACAGATTCGATTTTAAATGGTCTGACTCATCAGTTAAAAGAAACATTAGTACTGTAGTAAGATGGCTTTCCTTTTTTTCAGTAATACCTTTAATTGAAGACAAATGACGTTGTAGTCCTACACTTCCAATGAAACGGTGGGAATGGTGTATGTGCTCCGGATACACCTACCGGGTTCATCTCTGAGTCGTAATCAATCTGATCATCTTTGACCCATGGGGCGAGTGCTTTGATGTATTCACGGGCATCATCTAAGCTGTTGGACTTGGTATCAAGAGCCATGAGATTATCCATCACATCCAAAGCATCGTTTAGGGGGTAAACCTTGTCTTGGGCAGCCAACGCCCTACAGATGTCACTGGTGCGATCATCCAGGATCACCACGAGCTTGTAGTATCTGGCTTTGGCCTTCTTGTAGCCTTGCAGCCTTCCGTGTTAAGTCCCAAATGTTGGTGTAATCCACTATAGGGTATCAAGCAATTGTACAGCCACCAAGCCAGGATGTTTTCCGATGTTGATAATGGCAAGAATGTTATCATTACTACTGGAACATCCAGTGGAAAATCTCTGGCTTTTTACCTGCCCGTGTTGCAAAGGATCATCGAGGATTCACGGGTAAGAGCACTCTTTATCTATCCGACCAAAGCTCTGGCACAGGATCAAAAAGCAAACCTGGAGAAGATCCTGCTAGCCGTCAAATGCTCGCCTGAGATAACTGTTGGAGTATACGATGGAGACACTCCGCCCTCTGAAAGAAAGAAGATCAGAGAGCATGCCAATATCATCCTGACCAATCCGGACATGCTGAATGTTAGCTTCCTTCCAAACCATAACAGGCATGGATTCCAGGGATAGAAAACGCTGTTATTCACGTTTACCCTGAGCAAGAAGGCACTCTGTTTTGCCTTTCTCCAGCCGAAGCCAAAGAGTGGGGTGAAGCGGAACTACAATTGGTAGAGGGGTTTTCTT
>JAQUIZ010000273.1 GCA_028683355.1 Fermentimonas sp. | reverse complement strand
TTTTCGCTCATTTTCTTCTTTAATTGCGACTTTCTAACCCTTACACTTTCAACAGTTGTATTCATAAAAGTAGCCAGTTGCCGGTTATCGGCATCGCATGCAAGAAGCATCAGCATCATCTTTTCGTTAGCATTCAAAACACCTTTTTCATCTTTTAAATGAGTATAGCTATAAAACGTCTCCTCGTCGGGAGAAAGTGTCCTGTTTATATCACGCAGATCTGTATCTGTATTTTTCAATATCGTTTGCATATCTTTATAAACCTTGGGTTGACTAGACACATATTTCTGAGTTAGTTTTTCAAATTCACCCTGAAGGAATGTCAGTCTGTCCGAAATATTACTATACAACTGCAAAAGCCATTTACGCTTACCCTCTTCCTCTCTCATAATCTCAGCCTGCATCTCCTGATGTCTCATCTTCTCTTCAGCCTGTATAAGTTTTAACTGCGTAAGCCTTCTTACCTTTCTTGCATACATTAATATAAATATCAATACTATTATCAGGATAAGTGCGCCTATTACAACCCTAAGGCTTTGCTGACGAGCGCGAAGCGCCTCATTCTCAGACTCAGTAAGATCATACCTCTTCTCAAACTCTGCGATCTGTGTATTAAACCTGTCTTGAGCAGAATTTATATACATTTCAAATGCATCCTTTCTGTATCTGTTTGCCAGAGTGAAATTATCCTGCATTTCAGCAATGTCAGCAATTTTCAAATGATAGAGGTAATTCTGCCTGTAAGTGCTGTCTTTAATCATATCCAATGCAATCTGAGCATATAGCATCGCACTATCTAAACTTTGAAGTCCCACATACCTGCTCGAAATATTGTAGTAAACCCTCGATATGTCAATGTTCTCATCCTGTGATCTTACCAGTGATAATTTAGCTTTCTCTCTTTCCAACGCTGTAACCGGATCTCCTATAACATCATAATAAAAGGATTGCGCATTTAAGATAAAATAGTCCTTATCCGGCAATAGAGAATAGAATGCTGACAATGAGTCCAGATAGTTTTTACCTTTCTCTATATTCCTCTGTTGCATCTCATTCCAGAAAAATGCAAGAAATGTATCAAATAGATGAACAGAATCTTTCTCAAGAAGTGCAAATTCATAAGCTTTTTGATAATGTTCATCGGCAGAAGTATAGTTTCTGCCATTATAATTGATATTACCAAGAAAATAATTGATAAGATATCCTAGTGAAAAATTAGGATGAGATGATGAATTCAGTAATCTACTGGCCTCCCTAAGAGGCTCATAGACAGTGCTGTCTCTTACACCCATACGTGTACGCACTATTCCCTGGTAAGCAAGAGATCTTATCAGATTAGGATTTTTTGGATCATGAGATTTGTAGTAATAAGTTACAGAATTTATCAGGGAGTCGTTTGTAAAATTCACGTAAGTTTTATCGTCAGTTATCACCTTAAGAAGGTTGTAATAAGCTCTGTTTGATCTGTTAAGCTTCTCCACCTCTAATGTTTTCAAACTATCAGACACAAGTCGGGGCTTACTGTCTATCATACTATCCCAGTTTGATAGCGTAAGATTTGCATTGATGTCTTCTGCTTTCTCAGAACAGGAATAACATATTATAGAAAATATTAGTGACGATATAATAAAACGGACCAATTCCATTAACTATTTACTTAATAAAGTAATTGCAAATATACAATTTTTTATTAATTGACTGCCAATTATTAAGCAAAATTGTTTACGAACACGGCATCGTCCGGTTATTTGAGATTCTCACAAAAAGAGTATGTCCCAAATTAGTACTTATTGTAATTTAATTTGCAAATAATCTGCTACGAAGAATTAAAACTTGTCACCCTCGAATAAAAATACACATAATCTACACATGAGCTTTCATCTCCTCATTAAAATATGATGTTGAAACGAGGTTGATATGACGCAGATATGAAGTTGAGTTGGGCTTGGTATGGCCAATTTATATGCAAAGTCTTGTTATGACACAGATTGTATTGCCATGAAATCGATTAAAGAATTGTTGATATAAATAGAATTAGATCTTATTTTACTTACCCCCTCTTTTTATAACTTAGTACAGCCCATCCGTTTAATACTATAGCAATAAGCACCATTGCAAACAGGTTGCCCGACACATCGGCAAGAGTACTTCCGTTAAGATAAAGCATGCGAAAGGTTTTTGTTAGATAACTGAAAGGATTAATAGCTGCTATTGCCTGAGCCCAGGCGGGCATACTGGAAACGGGAGTAAACATACCGCCAAGCAGAATCAGTATCAGGATAAAGAACATTACAAGAAAACTAGCCTGTTGCATAGTCTCAGAGTAGTTGGATATTATGAGCCCCAAGCCTGATATGGAAAGAATAAAAACTATTGCAGAGAAAAGTATCGCCACAACGCTTCCCACCGGCCAAAGTCCGTATAACAAATATGCAGCTGAAACAGAAATAATCATTACAACCAGACCAACAACCCAGAAAGGTATCAGTTTGGCAAGTATAAAGTGAATCCTGCTGACTGGGGTGACATTAATCTGTTGTATGGTGCCGTTCTCTTT
>JAQUIZ010000272.1 GCA_028683355.1 Fermentimonas sp. | reverse complement strand
TGGTAAAATGTATAAAATATTTTCGACTATGAAAGATAAATTCACTTCAATGGAATAGTGGTATCGCTTGATGACAAAGCCCTACCGTTAAATAAAGGTATTAAACATGTTCAGGCGTGGAGGCTGGGAGAATTATAGTAGGCCCTTGACTCTACCTATTACAATTCAAGCCGTCTGATACTGATACAAATGCTCTTGAAAATCAATAAACAACTTACTAATATCTGATGTTTCCCCAAGCACTTCCATTGCATCTTGCAAAGAATGATATTTATTAACTAATAAAATTGGAAGCTTATTCTGATCGAGCTCATCAACTCCTGCTTCAATATACTTACTCAACACAAAAGAAATAAACTCCTTCTGTTCGCTGTTAAGTAATGGAAAAACTGTTGATTCTGCTGCTTTTGCTCTTGCTTCTCTGGTAATTGCCACATAATCACCATTGAATACATATTCCAACACATCATACAGATCACTGTTTTCCATATTCACAAGCTTTTGCAAAGTCCTTAAATCGGATTTAGGAAAACCGGCATCTTCAAGTTTCTCCAACAATGATTTACGTGTTAATGGATTGCCCCATATATCCTTTAATTCTTTTTCATCTTTAAACAGCTTTGGCAGCTCACCAAAAAGATTACTCATAAACTCTTCTGCCGAAACAGGTTTACCGTCTGCGCTCCAAAAAGAAGTAGAAACCATGTGCTTAATCTCCCTCTCTTTGCCGTCGGCAAGTTTTACTTTCACTTTCACTTTCTTATCGCAAACACAGGGATATCGATAGCACACTTCACATGGCTCCGGATCTTCTTTAACACATTTACAAGGTCTTTCTCCGCAAACATTGCAAACTTCAGGAGCACTATATTCACATTCACACGGATTTTTACCGCATTTCTTACAAACAACTTCCTCAAACGGTTCTCCATCCCACTCCGGATCAGAAAAATGCACATAAGCATCCACAAAATCGTAGATTGTAAAATAATCCTTACCGTCAAAAAGACGCGTACCTCTACCCACAATCTGTTTAAACTCAACCATGGTATTAACAGATCTCATCAACACGATATTGCGAATATTACGAGCATCCACACCAGTTGATAATTTCTGAGAAGTTGTAAGTATCGTAGGAATAATCTTTTCGTTATCCTGAAACTCCCTTAAATACTGTTCACCCTGCTCACCATCATTAGCGGTAACCCTCACACAATAAAAACGATCTTTACTTTTAGCATACTGATTTACCAATTCTCTGACTAAAGCAGCATGAGCCTGATTCGCACAAAATATAATTGCTTTCTTTTTCTGATCACATTCATCCAAAAAAATGTTTACCCTCTTTGCTTCACGTTCGACTATTTCGATGTTTCGGTTAAAATCCTTCTCTTCATACAACCTGCCAGTTTCTACTTCACCCTCTATAACGGTATCATCACTTGTGTACATATAATCATCAAGCGTTGTTTTAATGCGTTTCACCTTAAAAGGAGTAAGGAATCCATCATTAATACCATCCTTAAGCGAATATATATAAACAGGATCGCCAAAATATCTGTAAGTATCAATATTAGCATCCCTCTTGGGAGTAGCGGTAAGTCCCAGTTGCACAGCCGGACTAAAATATTCCATAATCTCTCGCCAATTACTTTCATCATTTGCACCGCCGCGGTGACACTCATCAATAATAATAAAATCGAAAAAGTCTTGTGGATAATCTCCAAAATAAGGAGCGGGATTGCCAACTTCATCAGTTCCACTCATAAAGGTCTGGAAAATAGTAAAGAAGATACTCCCGTTAGTAGGAACCTTCCCCTTCTTTCTTATTTCGTCAGGCTTAATTCTTATCATTGCATCATCCGGAAAAGCCGAAAAAGCATTATAAGCCTGATCAGCAAGAATGTTCCTGTCGGCAAGAAATAGAATCCTTGGGCGTCGCTCTCCATCACGCTGTAAAGTCCATCTTGTTTGAAACAATTTCCAGGCAATCTGAAAAGCAATAGCTGTTTTCCCTGTACCCGTAGCCAGTGTAAGCAAAATACGCTGCTTACCATTTGCAATAGCCTCCATAGTGTTTTTAACAGCAATCTCCTGGTAAAACCTCGGTTGCCATGTACCACTCTTATCATGAAATGGAATATTGGCAAAAGTCTCTCTCCAATCATTCTGATCAGCAAAAGTTTTATTCCAAAGCTCCTCGGGATTCAAAAACCTATCAACCAAACCCTCCGAACCGGCTTTCATGCAGATCTGATAAATCTCCTTACCATTAGTACTATAAGCAGTTTCAAGCTGAAGCTTATCAGCATACTTCTTTGCCTGCATCACACCCTCACCAACAGGAAGCACATCACTCTTTGCCTCAATCACCGCCAGCTTAAAGCCTTTATAAACCAAAACATAATCGGCAATCTCCTTTTTTCCACGAATACCACCAACCTGAATCTTACCCTCCGTTATGCGATACTCACGAAGAACTCTGGAGCCCTCCACAACACCCCATCCGCAATCCTTAAGCATGGGATCAATCAATTCCGCTCTGGTTTCCGCTTCGTTCATATT
>JAQUIZ010000271.1 GCA_028683355.1 Fermentimonas sp. | reverse complement strand
CAGTATCTGTGATACCGCATTAAATCAGCTTGTCAATTTTATCGGTGAATAGTTTCTTTGGTCCGGCACCAACAACTTTATCAACTACCTCGCCATTCTTAATGAATAAAACAGTCGGTATATTTCTTATTCCATACTTTGATGTGGTTTCATCGTTGTTATCAACATCAAGTTTTCCAACTACAACTTTGTCTTTGTATTCTGTGCTGATTTCATCAACGATTGGTCCAACCATTTTACATGGTCCGCACCATTCTGCCCAGAAGTCGATAACTACCAATTTGTCTGTTTGCAACACCTCTTCAACGGTTGCATCTGTAATTTGTAATGCCATATTTTTTCTTTCTTATATAGTTAATTTATTTTGAAGTCGATAAGGAGGTTATCCTTTAAATAATCGATGAATCGTTTGTTTACCTGTATCTTAGTTGAACGTGAAAACAGTTGTATATTCATATGTGACTCCTCACCGATAATATTGAAATATAACAACGAATTTCCTGAATTGTTTTTTATTAGAGCTGATAATTCTGTGACAACTGTGTCATCTATCTCAGACAGAGGTATATGCAGAGTTATCTTATTTACAAGTTTATCTTTCATCTCAGACAAAAGACTGATAGTGCCTATTTTAACTTCCAGTTCTTCAGGCCTGAAACGTTTTGGCTGCACTTTAGCCTGAATGTATATCGACAGGCCGATTCGTGCATATTTACTAAAGTTCACGCTGTCTTCACTGAAAAGTGCAATCTCAAAACTGCCGTAGTAATCCTCTATTTTGAATATTGTATATGGTGATCCCCTTTTGGTTTGTCCTTCACGTACAGCAGTTACCATTCCTCCAAAGGTTATTTCCCTTCCGTTTAGGCTATCCAGGTCCTGAAGTTTCAGAGTATCTGCACTGCACACATATTTAAGAATAAACTCATAATCATCCAGAGGGTGGGCCGACAGGTAGATACCAATCAGTTCACGTTCCTTATTTAGTCGTTCCATATCCGACCACCTGCCTGCCTGAGGTATCTCAGGACGAGTAATTAAAAAGGTAGTGTCATCACCGAAAAGTGAAGTCATTGTTTCCATCTTATCCATCTGGAACTTACTGCCGTAACGAATCAGTGTATCTATAAACTCTTCATCCTTGCCGTTACGGGTAAAAAACTGCTCACGTTTAATATTTGGTAATGAGTCAAAACCACCCGCAAGAGCCAGTGCTTCTACAATTTTCCTGCTTACTGATGATAGGTTTACCCTCTCAACAAAATCAAATATATCTTTGTACTGACCGTTTTTGGTGCGCTCTTCAATAATATCGTTCACGGCTCCCTGGCCCACACTTTTTATAGCACCTAAGCCAAAGCGGATATCCCCTTCTTTATTTACGGAGAATTTAAGCAGCGACTCGTTAACATCGGGCGACAGCACATTTATACCCATTGCCTTGCACTCATCCATGAACTTGGTGATCTCAGTGATGTTGTTGAGGTTATTTGAGAGTACCGCTGCCATGTATTCAGATGGGTAGTTGGCCTTCAGCCAGGCGGTTTGGTATGCAACCCATGAGTAGCATGTGGCATGTGATTTATTAAATGCATAAGATGCAAATTTCTCCCAGTCGGCCCAAATCTTATTAAGTGATTTCTCATCATAACCGTTCTTCTTGCCGCCACTAAGGAATTTCTCCTTAAGCGCCATCATCTTGTCTATCTGCTTCTTTCCCATTGCCTTACGAAGCTCGTCAGACTGACCTCGGGTAAAGTCGGCAAGCAACCTTGACAGAAGCATCACCTGTTCCTGATAGACAGTGATACCATAGGTTTCGCTCAGGTATTTTTCCATAATGGGGAGGTCATAACTGATCTCCTCCCTGCCATGCTTACGTCTGATAAACTCCGGGATATATTCCATCGGACCCGGCCGATACAAGGCATTCATAGCTATCAGGTCCTCGAATTTGCTGGGCTGAAGTTCTTTAAGATACTTCTGCATTCCGGCCGATTCAAACTGGAAGGTACCTGTAGTCTGTCCGTTACAGTAAAGTTGATATGTTTTCTCATCCTCCATATCAATCGCATCGATGTCAATCTTTATGCCACGGTTTATTTCAATATTGGCGATAGCATCCTTGATTATGGAGAGAGTCTTTAGTCCCAGGAAGTCCATCTTAATTAGTCCTGTCTCCTCAATCACAGAGCCTTCAAACTGAGTAACCAACAGCTTTTCCTTGGTCTCTTTATCTTCAGCGGTACTGATTGGAACAACATCTGATATGTCGGACTGACCTATAATTACCCCACATGCATGAACACCCGTACTTCTTACATTGCCTTCAAGCATCTGTGCGTATTTCAGGGTGTCACTTACAAGTGGATCATCACTTTGGGCAGCTTCTTTAAGTTCAGGTACAAAATCGATGGCATTGCCTAAGTTCATCTTCTTATTTGGAATCCTGTCAGGCACCAGTTTAGCCAGTCGGTTTGATTCCGAAAGAGGCAGTTTATGTACCCTGGCAACGTCCTTGATAGACATTTTTGTTGCCATTGTTCCGTAAGTTATAATATGCGCAAC
>JAQUIZ010000270.1 GCA_028683355.1 Fermentimonas sp. | reverse complement strand
CAACAGAACAAAAAATTATCAGTGCAGCTGACAATCTTTTTACCCAGAAAGGATATGCTGCAACAAAAACAAGGGAAATTGCCGATGAGGCTGGAGTCAACTTGGCGCTTCTTAATTATTACTTTGGAAGTAAAGAGAATCTTTACAAAAAAGTAGTACAAGAGAAGTTCAAAATGCTACTTGGTGCTATTGGACCGGTTTTGTCGGATGAAACTGTTTCCCTTGAAGACAAAATCAAATCAATTACAGGAAATTACACCAAATTGCTTCTTGAAAATGAGGAACTTCCAATTTTCATACTAAATGAGCTGACTGTTAACAAGGAGCTCTTTAAAGACATCACACAAAGTGCCCGTCAGATAGCTCAACCTGTTATAGATAATCAGCTAAAAGAGAGAAATATTGAAATGTCTGCCCCTGACTTAATAGTCAACGCCTTAAGTCTAACTATGTTCCCGTTTGTAGCAAAACCGTTAATTGTATCTTCAGGATTGGTAAAAGAGGAAGAGTTTGTTGGCTTTGTATCCGAAAGGAAAGAGAAGATTTTAGAATGGATAATAAAAACCATAAAATAAAAAAATAAGAATTATGCGACTTAAAATAATACTGTTTATAATAGTTTTAATTTCGGTGAACTCATTGTTTGTATCAGCTCAAATTATAACGATTGATGAATGTCAGGTAAAAGCTGAAGCTAATTATCCTGCTATTGTTCAGTATGATATTATTGATAAAACAAAGGAGTTTAATTTAGCAAACGCCGGTAAAGCATATTTACCGCAGGGTACTCTTATTGCTCAGGGCACTTGGCAGTCAGATGTAACAAGTATTGATATCAAAATGCCAGGGCTGGAGATTCCAACTATCGATCAGGATCAGTATAGATTTGTGGCTGAATTAAACCAGCTTATTTGGGATGGGGGAAGAATCTCAGCACAGAAGAGGAGTCTGGAAGCGAATGCTGAGTTAGAAAAAAAACAATTAGGCAGTGAAATTTACACTTTGAGAGAGCGTGTAAATAATCTGTATTTCGGCATATTGCTCATGAAAGAACAAATCAATCAGCTTGGGATACTGGAAAATGAACTTCAGCGTAATTATGATAATGTACAGGTTTATGCAGAAAATGGTTTGGCTAATGAAACCGATCTGAACCTGGTAAGAGTTGAACAACTCAAAGCAGGTCAGCAGCGAATTAATTTGGAATCTAATTTAGAGGCTTATATTCAAATGTTATCTGTATTGATTGGTGAGGAGCTAAACGGTGATCTCGTTTTTATTAAACCTGAAGCGGAAAGCTCATTAATCTTACCGGTGATCAATAGACCTGAATTAAAGATGTTTGAAGCACAAGAGAATGCTATAGAGTCGCAAAAGTCGCTCTTGAATGCCAGTATGATGCCCACTGTTGGTGCTTTTGCGCAGGGTGGTTTCGGTAAACCGGCGCTGAATATGTTCGATAATCAGTTTACACCCTATTTCCTGGGTGGAGTTCGTGTATCATGGAACTTCGGAAATCTATACACATTAAAAAATGACAGGAAGAAAATTGATTTGCAAAAGTCAGCGGTTAACTCTCAAAGAGAAACATTTCTGCATAATATGAACGTTGTGATTCCTCAGCAACAGATTGAAATTGAGAAATTCAGAAAAACTATGCAGGACGACAATGAAATAATCAGACTGCAAACTCAGATACGTAAGGCCGCAGAGGTGAAAGTTGAGAATGGAACTATGACTGTATCCGACCTGATGAAGGAGATAAATGCAGAAGAGGCTGTCAGGCAGTCTAAGACTTTACACGAAATTCAATTTCTGATGTCTGTTTATGCACTTAAATACAGTACGAATTAAGACTGATATATAAGTATATCACAGTAAATAAATTCAAAATGTTAGACACTGACAACAGATTAACTGACAATTAACAACAATATGAAATTATGAAACTATTTAGATTACTCACAACATTATCAATCTTCTTTATGCTACTTTCATGCATTAATGGTGAAGGTGATTACGATGCTACCGGATCATTTGAGGCAACAGAAATTATTGTTTCCTCACAGGCAAACGGTCGAATTATAGAATTAAACCTGAATGAAGGGGAGCAGCTGCAGAAGGGACAAATGGTTGGATTTATTGATAGTACTCAGCTCTACCTTCAAAAGATGAGTCTTCTTTCTAATGCAAGAGGTGTAATTGCTCAACAACCTGATATTAAAACACAAACAGCTGCTTTACGTGATCAGATAAACACATTGAATCGTGAAAAAGCAAGGATTGAAAGATTAATTGCTGCCAATGCTGCTAATCAAAAACAACTTGATGATATTGAATCTCAGCTGGAGGTTTTGGAGAGTCAGCTATCAGCACAAACATCTACTCTTCAAAAGAGCAGAGCCAATATTTCAGCTCAAAGTTCTACACTCGAAATACAAATTGCACAACTTGATGATCAGTTGGAGAAAACCCGCATAGTCAGTCCAATTTCAGGTACCGTATTAAACAGATATGCTGAAGCAGGAGAACTTGCAACTATGGGTACACCACTATTTAAGATTGCTGATAT
>JAQUIZ010000099.1 GCA_028683355.1 Fermentimonas sp. | reverse complement strand
TGTTCGGAAAAGGCAGCAAGAGCGGTTATCCGCATTATGGATCTCATGCCTGGCCTTCTGTGAATAATGCTATTCTCACGATTGTTGAAGATGACAGAGTACCTATTTTAATGAAGTATTTGAAAGATCTGGATGAAGAGGCTGCCAACCTTGGACTACGTGCTTTTGTCTGGAATATTGAGGATATGATTTGATACAATTTTGATTTGATTATAAATTTGTAAGGGGTGCAGCTGTTTAGTTGTACCCCTTCTTTCTATAAGAACATTAGTCCTACTTAAACCTGATTTAAGTTTTATCTGATACTTATCAAATCCTTATAAGGTTCTGTTTTAAAAGAGCGATATAAGAGCAAGGTAAGACCAAAATAAGGTCCAAGTCAGACTAAAGTTCGGTTTTGATCAACACTAATTTACAATCTTTATTATGACATTTCCTGTTTTTTGTCCGGTTTCCACGTACTTGTAAGCATCAACAATATCATCCAGTTTATAGTACTTTTCTGTGATTGGTCTGAATTCACCCGCTTCAACCAGTGATTTTAGGAATTCAACGTCGTACCGATTGATTCCCGGCATTGAAAAAACTACCTTTTTACCGCCCGAAAGTGGTGTGGTGAGGGCATACCAGATGTTCTCACCATTTTTACCAAGTTCTGTTGATATGTAAATACCTTTCTCAGTCAGCAACGGCTTGCACTCTTTAAAAGAGCTTTTTCCCACGGCATCCAGAATAAAAGAGAACTTCCTGTCGGTTTTAGTAAAATCTTCTGTTTGATAATCTATCACCACATCCGGGCCCAAAGATCTGATAAGTTCTACATTTTTTGTGTTACAAACAGCAGTCACATGAGTGGCAAAATGTTTTAAAAGCTGTACAGCTGCAGAACCAATTGCACCAGTTGCGCCATATACCATAACATTATCACTCGGCTTTACTTTTGCTGCTCTGATACTTTCAAGAGCATAATGAGATCCTTCAGTAATAGGAGCAGCATCTTCAAACGATAAGTCTGCAGGAATGGTTGTCAGTGCCTTATTTTCACCTATAACCAGATATTCTGCATGACCACCGAAGGTTTCGTCGTTGAAACCAAAAACACGATCTCCTTTCTTAAATTTAGTAACCTCAGAGCCGGTTTCCTCTACAATACCGGCAAATTCACAACCCAAAACAGGGAATTTTGGTTTGAATAGTCCGCTAAAAAACCTTGAGATAAAGTACTGGGCACTACGAAAACCGCAGTCAGTTCTGTTTACAGTTGATGCAATAACTTTAATTAGCAATTCATTTTTTTTTGGATTGGGTACAGGAATCTGTTTTACTTTAACAACTTCGGGTGGTCCGTATTGTTCATATACAGCAGCTTTCATCATCATTTTAAACCTCTATTTACATTTTTTGATTAAATTGGATTGAACATATAACGGTATTGGGAGAGTATTGTTAGCTTGTAAAAGTTAAATTGAAGTTTTATGATATATAGTATTGTCAGATATGATATTGTTGGAGAAAGATTATTCAAAAATGAGAAAAGTTTTTTTTGAAAACATCAGTGTCTGAAATATTGTAGAAAGATAGTAAGTGTTATTAAGCCTTGAACGAAACTAATCCAAAAGTGTTTTAATTATTAAATCGTTTATTCTAATTTAATGATCTCAGGAAAATATGGGCATAATAAGAAGTATACTGGATACCGACCTTTATAAGTTTACAACAAGCTACGCTTATTCAAAACTTTTTCCACGTGCATATGGTGAATTTGAATTTGTGGACAGGAGTAACGGCGACTATCCCAAAGGTTTTGATATCTTGCTGAAAAAGGAGATAAAGAGCATGTCGGCTTTGTCTCTAACTCAAGGTGAAGAGGACTTTATCAGGCGACAGATGCCATATCTGCCACCTACTTATATAGATTTTCTGAAAGGTTTCAGGTTTGACCCCTCCGAGGTTGATATACGGCTTGAAGACCGGAAACTGCATATTAAAGCCAGGGGACTTCTTTACAGAGTTACACTTTGGGAAACACCTATACTTGCAACTGTGTCGGAACTGTTTTTCAGGTTAATGGGTAAATATCCTGACAGGAAATACATGGAAGATGCAGCCATTGATAAAGCAATGAGAATGAAAGAACATGATATTTCATTCTCACTTTTTGGAATGCGTAGGAGATTTAGCTTCGAGGTAGAAGACAGGGTAACTGAGCTGCTTAAAAAGCATGCAGGAAGCAGCTTGTACGGAACCAGTAATGTTTTTATGGCATTCAAGCACAACCTGAGTGTTTCGGGTACACATCCGCATGAGTGGGTTCAGTTTCACGGATCGATATATGGTTATAAGATGGCCAATTATATGTCAATGGAAGATTGGATTAATGTTTTTGACGGTGATCTTGGTACTGTGCTTACTGATACATATACAACTGATGTTTTTCTGCGTAATTTTAGTAAAAAACATGCGGCATTGTTCACGAGCCTCCGGCATGATAGTGGTGATCCTTTTGTTTTTACAGATAAAGTTATTCGCAGATATGAAGAGTTGCGCATAAACCCCAGGATGAAGTACCTTGTATTCTCGGATAGCCTGAATGTTGATAAAGCAATTGATATAAAGAATTACTGTGGCGATCGTATTGGCTCTACTTTTGGAATTGGGACTAATCTTACCAACGATGTATCAGGTGATATCAAGAGCATGAATATCGTCATGAAGCTTTTCCGCTGCAAAATGACTGCCAAAGAGGAGTGGCAGGAGTGCGTGAAGTTATCTGACGTGGAAGGAAAACACACGGGCAGTGAAAAGGAGATTGAACTGGTTAAGCAAACACTGGGATTATAACAGAAGTTTCGCTTAATTTTAATACTTGATCCATTAGTTTTCTCCTAGATTAGTTTTTTTGTCAGTAAAAGAGTGAGTACAATAAAGAGTGATTTTACAACACTTTACTGTACTCGCTTTTATTTCCTGCATCATCAATAGCAGTGAATACTAAGGTCAGCTTTTCACCTTTGGGCAGTCTGGACTCATCAAAGTTATAAGTATAAACAGATGATTTTGAGTCGTGAGTGAACAGTACAAATCTGCCATTAATCTCACCTCTGAAAGAAGCGATTCCACTCTTATTATCAGTGAGTCTGATTCGTATACGTCGCTGACTTGCCCAGTTTTCGGGCGATAAAGGAGCAATTTTTGGTGGCTGAGTATCAGCCGATATGGCATAGCTGTCGCCCAGCTCCCTTATTGTAGTTGAAATTCCACCTCTGTTGTATTTGCCGCCTATCCAGCTGTCAGATCCATTATCGTTGATCTTCACTATACCATAATTACTTCTGTTGCTTAGTGAGTCTCTGTCAAGTTTAATCCATATATCGGCACTATTGTGGAGAGGAACAGGATTGTCGTGCAATTTATGAATATCAGAATAGTAACTGCTGGTCTTTTGTTTGTCGTATTTAAAACATAAATCAGAATATAGATTTCCTGTTGGAATATTTATAGTGAAGCCCATCTCGATATGCGAATTGCTCATATTCCATGCCATCCAGTTTTCACAGACATCAGGCTTTTGGAGAAGCTGTGGTTTTCCGTTGATTTTGAATTGATAGCTCATAGTGTTTCCGTAATGATCCTCAAGTTCGTATCGCAAATTATATTCCCTCTCATCACTGATATCAATAAATCCATTATTTACAGATTCGTAGAAGGGTAGGGAGTTGCCCGGTTCGACAAACGACTTCATAAAGAAAGAACGTCTTTTTTTCCAATCCTCAAAGTCGATAAATGAGTTTAACATACGCGTTTCGGAGAACGAAAAGCGATTTATCCTACTGCTAAAAATTTGTTTGTTGTCGACAAACAGTCGGATATACTTAACGCCATAGATGTTATTCTGTCCATTCATTCTGTCGTATGCTTTTACGCCAATGCCAATACGACCCCAGGCATTAATGACTCTCCCTAACCCTAAAGGATTGCCGCTAGACTCTTTGCTGATATTCAGTCTGACAGGGTTTTCGCTGCCATTAATTATACCTTTTCCCCTGACAGGATAAAAGGCAATACCCCTTAAATCTGGTTTTTGTGTATCCTGTATTGCAGGAATAAATTCAAGTGCATCAAGTGGATCCTCGGTTTTTAAGTCACGAATTTCGAAATGAAGATGCGGCCCTCCCGAACTGCCTGTATTGCCACTTAATGCAATCTGCTGGCCACGTTTTACCGGTAGTATATTTGCTTCAGGGTAAAGATTGACGCTAAAGCTCTCCAATTCATATTGTTTCTCTTTAACATAATCAGCAATATCCTTAGAAAAACTGTTGAGGTGAGCATAAACACTTGTGTGGCCTGTGGAAGGATGATCGAGGTATAGCGCGAGTCCGTATCCCCCGGGAGAAACACTTATTCTTGAAACGTACCCATCCTCAATAGCTAAAACAGGTTTATTAACAGCCTGCTGGGTTTTAAAATCAGTGCCTGAATGGAAATGGTTATTTCTTAGTTCACCAAACCCGCCGCTAAGAGCTGGAGGTATGGTCAGTGGATACCTGTAAAGCTGTGAATATGACGAGAACGCAGATAAAAGTAAAAATAGAACAGATATATAACGTAAATTCCTAAAAATCATTGTTTGTGGTTTTGCTCATTAATAAATATTACTCAGTTTTATCATAACTGACTTAGTTATACTTTTATTTGAGTATGAATAAATTATTTAGGCGCTCGTTTAAATGTGGATGACTCATTTATTTTTTTTAGAAAAGAAAACAGAGTTGATAATATCACGGGCAACCTCTTTTTTAGATTTTAGTCCGAATGATATTTTTTGGCCTTTTCGCGAAATTACAGTCACCTTATTTGTATCTTTTCCAAAACCTGCACCCTCGTCCTGTAAAGAGTTGAGCACTATGTAATCAAGGTTTTTCTTTTCCAGTTTCTTAATAGCGTTGGCTTCTTCATCATTTGTTTCCAGTGCAAAACCAACAAGTGTCTGATCAGGTCTTTTAATTTTTCCCAGTGATGCAGCAATATCAGGATTAGGTGTTAGTTCAATTGTCAGATTATCACTATCGGTGCGCTTAATCTTTTCATCTTCCTGATGCAAAGGGCGGTAATCTGCAACAGCAGCCGATAATATTGCAGCATCCATTTGTGGAAAGAGATTCATTGATGCTTTGTACATCTCTTCGGCTGACTCCACACTAATTGTTTCTATATTTTTGTGTGATGCAGTAATGTTAACTGGCCCGGTTATCAGTTTAACATCAGCACCTAGTGAAGCACATGCCTCGGCAAGAGCAAATCCCATTTTCCCGGAAGAGAAATTGCCTATAAATCTAACAGGATCGATTCGCTCAAAAGTGGGTCCCGCGGTTATAAGGATTTTATTTTTCTCCAGTTCACCTGTTTGTGAAGTGGCAGCTTCTTTATAAAAAAAATCTTCAATTATAGCAACAATATTTTCCGGTTCCTCCATTCTGCCTTTACCTTCCAGGTGACTTGCCAGCTCGCCTGTGCCGGGATCAATAATATGTACACCGTTATCAATCAGACTCTGAATATTACGCTGAGTTGTGATATGCCTAAACATATCAAGGTCCATTGCCGGGGCAACAAAAACCGGAGCCTTCATAGACAGGTAGGTAGTAATTAGCATATTATCTGCTATGCCATTGGCCATTTTACCGAGCGTAGAAGCAGTAGCCGGTGCAATAATCATCAGGTCTGCCCATAAACCCAGATCCACATGACTGTGCCATGTTCCGTCACCCGTTGCAAAGAACTCACTTATAACTGCTCTTCCCGATAATGCCGACAAAGTAACGGGGGTTATGAACTCTTTTCCTGCAGGTGTGATAACGATCTGTACCTCTGCGCCCTGCTTGATAAATAATCTGGTAAGCAATGCAGATTTATAGGCTGCAATACTACCTGTTATACCTAAAACTATATGTTTTCCTTTTAATGACATAACTTCTTAATTAAGTATCACAAATATAGATTAAATATTTTGCTACAACAAATAGAGTGTTAGAATAGCTAAATTATAATAGTTGTTAAGGGTCTTAATGTTAAATAAAGCTAATATAGTAAAAGCATTTGGTACTTTGTATTGCATAATACCTTGCTTAAAGTATATTTGCATCGTAAAAAGTACTTGTATACATTTTAAAGTAAATAGTTTTAATCATATGAATATATGAATATAGAGAATACACAAAGTCAAATGCGAAAGGGAGTTCTGGAGTATTGTATTCTTTCAATAATCAAAAAAGGAGAAGCATACCCCGGTGATATCATTGAAGAGATGAAAAATGCCGGTTTACAGCTTCTGGAGGGAACGCTTTATCCACTACTCAACAGGCTTAAGAATGCAGAAGTATTAAGCTATCAATGGGTAGAAAGTACTTCAGGTCCTCCAAGAAAATATTTTCGTCTGACTGAAAAGGGTAAAGCATTTTACTCACTTCTTGAAGTTACATGGAATGAACTGTCTACAGGAGTGGAGACATTGACACGTCAGGTAACTGATGAAACAGGTGTAGTAGCAGAATCTGTTACAGAAGTAGCTGAAAGAGAAAAGAGAGAAGAGAGTGAATCTGATGATTATGGAGACGAATAAATCCGAATACTTGCAAAAAATATATTTAATCGTATGAAAAAGGTAATCAATATTAATTTTCAGGGACAAGTTATTGCAATTGAAGAAACTGCTTACGAGATATTAAAGCAATATATCGAAAGCCTTAAAAATTATTTTTCACGTGAAGAGGGTGGTGATGAGATTGTAAATGACATTGAAAACCGTATTGCTGAGTTATTCGGAAAAAGGTTGAAGTTAGGCATCAATTGCATTACTGATGAAGATGTCGAGTCAATTATTAACAGTATTGGGAGACCGGAAGATTTTGATACAGAATATGAAGAAAATGTAGAGTCTGAACCTAAGGAAACAATTAACGCTGCTTCAGATAATACTCATCGTGACTCAGAAGAGAAAGCCCGTTCTCTTTTTAGAAACTCTAATGATACAATTATAGGAGGTGTTTGTAGTGGAGTTGCACATTACTTTAAGACGGATCCAACATGGATAAGACTGATATTTGTGCTTTTCTTTGGTATTCTGTTTTGGGTGTATATTATTCTTTGGATTGTACTCAAATCAAAACCTCTTGAGACTAATGTAACAAAAAGACTCTATAGAAATACAAACGACAAGTATATTGGAGGTGTTTGTGGTGGAATAGCAGCATTCTTCAAGATTGATTCGTGGATACCTCGACTTCTTTTCTTGTTGCCACTTTTTGTTAATGTTTTTGGAATGATATCATTTTTCCCTCTTAGTCATTTATTCAGGGGTGTTGATTTCAACTGGAATATTAATGGCAGCGTTGTTTTGCTTTACTTAGTTTTATGGGTAATTGTGCCTGAAGCTAAAACTGTTAAGCAGAAGCTCGAAATGATGGGCGAAGATGAGTACATAAAAACAATAAGAGATAAGGTTAGTGATAATGTTGCCAGCTCTAAAACCAGAGCAGAAGCAGAAAATGCATCTTCTGAACATAGTGGCAGCAAGACTTTTGCTCAGATGCCTCCTGAATCTCCAAGAAGTGATATGCGCTTTTCGGAAACAGCTAAATCTGAAAGATCAGGTTGTGTGAATGCACTGTTGGTATTGCTTAAAATTATATTTTTCACCTTCGCAGGAATATTTGCACTTGCATTGCTTGCTCTGTTTGCCGGACTGTTTTTTGCAGGTACCCAGCTTATACCACTGAAGTCGCTTTTTATTGATCCCGGTTACGAAAGCAATCTTATGATTGCATCATTAGTTGCACTTACTGTTGTGCCTGTTATAGCGATTATAATTTGGATTATCCGCCGTGTAATGAAGGCAAAGTCACGTCCTGTAATTGGTATTATAGCTTCTGTACTGTGGTTTTCAGGTGTAGTTATGACCGGAATACTGGCTTCAGAAGTAGCTGATAAATTCAGGGCAGAAGCATCATATGAAGAATCTATGGTAATAGATCAGTCAACTTCAGGTAAGCTTTACATAGAGATGGAACCATACCGAAATGATTATGCAGAATTTAAATTCGGATTTGGATACAATCCTGAAATAGAAGAATTTCCTTATACTAATATAAACGAGGACTCATTACTGTTTAACTCTATCAATTTACAGATAAGGCAGAGTTCTGACTCTCTCTTTCATATAAGAACAATAGCAGCAACAAAAGGACGAGACCTTAGAGAGGCAAAAAAAGATGCTGAACAGTTTAGCTATAACATAGTTCAGAAGGATTCAGTCATATTATTACCGGAGTTTTTTACTGTTCCTGTGGGGCAGGGGTTTCGTAATCAAAGCGTTACTGTAGAGGTGTCTGTGCCGGCTGGTAAATCTGTTGAGGTGAGTGATGTATTGGAAGACTACAGAGATAATGAGCCTCCTGCAGTTGCAAGAAAAAGGATAAGGAGCTATACAAGTTCATACACACCTGTAACATTATAACTTTTCATTATAACTTTCATTGTGAATCAGGAAAGCTGTCTGTCGAAGATAGCTTTCTTTTTTTAAATAAAAACTTAAAAATGTTGGTTACAGTTTGAAAAAACCTGTATCTTTGCATCCGCAATTAAGAATAATACTTAAAACGTTCTTTTTATTGCAAAATTAATGCCCGGATGGCGGAATTGGCAGACGCGCTAGTTTCAGGGACTAGTGTTGGCAACAACGTGCAGGTTCGACCCCTGTTCCGGGCACCCCATTAAGCGCAGGTGGTGAAATTGGTATACACGCTACTTTGAGGGGGTAGTGCCGGCAACGGCGTGTGAGTTCGAGTCTCATCCTGCGCACACTTCATAAGGAAAGATCTAGCTATGAAAATTCTCACTTCACAACAGATTCGGAATGTGGATACCGAAACAATTAAAAGAGAAGCTATTTCTTCGCTTGAGTTAATGAAGCGGGCTTCTACCGCTTTTTACAACTGGTTTATTGAAAAGTATTCAAACAAACACACTTCTGTGCTTTTATTTTCCGGTATAGGGAATAATGGTGGGGACGGACTCGTTATTGCTCGTCTACTATATAAATCAGGTTACAATGTAAAGGTATGTGTAGTAGAATATAGCAATAGGTATAGTGAGGACTGTGTTCATAATTTAAGACGTGCCAAAGCAGAGAATATCTCAATCATTAAAATAGCTGATGAAAGTCAAATACCAGATATCAGTAAATATGATGTGATTATAGATGGTATATTCGGAACAGGACTTTCGAGAGAAGTCAGCGGAATTGCTGAATCAGTAATTAAGCGAATAAATGATAGTGGAATTACTATTCTTAGTATTGATGTTCCAAGTGGCCTTTTTCTTGAAAGAAAAACAACGTTTGCAGTTAAAGCTGCTGAAACCGTTACATTTCAAATTCCAAAACTGGCACTGTTTCTTCCGGAAAATCATTTGTTTACAGGTAATGTTACAATCATTGATATTGGCCTGAATAAACGATTAATTTCTGAAACTGAGAGTTATATCTATTTTACTGAAAAGCAGGATATAAGGAATTTACTGAAACCACTTTCAAAATTTGCTCATAAAGGTACAGAAGGTCATGTTATTATCATAGGTGGAAGTTTAGGTAAGTGTGGTTCTGTTTGTTTATCGACTAAAGCTGCGTTGAAAACAGGATGCGGATTAGTCACCGCATATTTGCCTAAATGTGGTATGCAGGTTATTCAGATAAATTTTCCTGAGGCAATGGCTATAGAAGATAACGGTGAGAAATATATCACCTCCATTGATTTCGAAATGAAACCTGATGCAATCGGTTTAGGAATTGGGATGGGGCAAAATGTTGAGACTCAAACAGCACTTCATGATTTTTTAATAGGTGGGAATATTTTTCCTCTGGTTATTGATGCAGACGGGTTAAATATTCTTGCCAAGAATCAGGACTGGTTGAAGCTCTTGCAACCAAATACAATATTAACACCACATCCAGGTGAGCTTTCAAGATTGATTGGTGAGTGGAGCGACGACTACGATAAAATACAAAAAACCAGGCTGTTTGCACAAGAGTATAACCTGATTGTAGTTGTAAAAGGCGCATATACGCTAATTATTGATTCTGAAAATATCTATGTGAACAGTTCCGGAACACCGGCACTGGCAACTGCCGGAAGTGGTGATGTTTTAACCGGAATGATAACAAGTCTGCTTGCCCAGGGTTACAAGCCTATTGATGCAGCAAGAGTGGGAGTATATCTTCACGGCATTACTTCAGATATGACAATGCAAACAATACACCCTCGATCATTTATTGCTTCCGATATAATTGAAAATATAGGAAATGCATATAGTAATTTAGAAAAAGACAGGTAATTCGTTTGTGAATTACAATTAATTTATCTAATTTTGCACCTCATTTCGCCAATAGGCTTTAAAAGAAGTCGCACTAAGTGGCTCGCCTCAGGCACATAACGTCAAGTTATTTTATATATGTACGTAATTGTAGATATTCAGGGTCAACAATTTAAAGTTGAACAAGATCAGAGATTATTCGTCCACAGAATCAATGCCGATCAGGGTAGTGAAGTGGAGTTTGAGAAAGTGATGCTCGTTGATAACGATGGTGAAGTCACAGTTGGAACTCCGGTTGTGGATGGAGCAAAAGTAATTCTAGAAGTTCTTTCTCATGTAAAAGGTGACA
>JAQUIZ010000269.1 GCA_028683355.1 Fermentimonas sp. | reverse complement strand
AATCGGCCACCCATTCCATAAACCTCACCCTATTTAAAATACCGTTTGATCTCATACGAATTCATATAAAACAGTGAAAAAAAAGTATGCGGAATATCAAAAAACAACCATCTTTAAATATCCCTAAAAACGGCTCTGGAAGCCAATATTAACCACCTTTTTGTGTTTTTATTTTGTATATTTTTGGTATATTTGTTTAACCATTAGCCGGGAAACAGATCCCGGTTATTTTATTAATTTAAAATACTATCAATATGAGAAGCAAAGAGTGCCTTGAAATTGAGAAACCGAGTTATTACTATTACGATTTAGTCAAAAAAGCTATTTATGATCTGTACCCATTGCGTGCAAACAAGAGAAAAACATTTAAGTATATTAATCGCTGCCTTTTTGCTGACATTCGAGAACGAGAATTTACCAGAAACCATATTGGCGATATTTCAAAAACAAAGTTTGAATTGAGAGAAGGAGAAGTTGATAATAATGACGCTTATCAGGTACGCAACGAAATTATTAATGCTATTATGCATGACGAGTCATTTATTTATGCTTATAACATAATAGTACTTGGTGAGAATTCCTATTCTGACAATATCAGACTTAAAGGGTATGAGCCTAAAACTCTTGACAAAAACACACATAGTAATATTCGTGAAGTTATCTGCAATTACAGGGAGGATTACCCTAAAACCAGACTGTGTGAATATCTTACAGATGAAGACAACAAAGCTTATTACGATAATTGCAGCTATAAACTGAAGAGGAAAAACAGCTGGTGGCTGGAGGCTTTCAATCTGGCTTATGAAGTTTTTGACCGACTTCGGGTGAATTCACATACTGCCTCTGAAGCGCTTGAAATTGTTGAAGAGATCGATACCGGAGATGAACTTCTTGACACTACTTCGAGGGAGATTATCTGCTATATGTCAGAAAAATACTGTTATGACGTAACTGACGAGCAGCGTATCATACTGGGTTTATTTGCAGACTTATTGAAAAACAGTTACAGGGTGCCTGAGAAAGAGGCTGATGTAGTTGCTGATGCAGGTGAAGTCAATAATTCGATAGTTTTAACCTGCTCACAACAGACAAAAATAATTGTTTTTATGCTCTCTCATATGGGTGTAAATTATAAAAATACTGACAAGATTAAAATTGCCCGACTCATTCATGGGCTTACAGGAAGAAATCTACAGAATATCAGAACAAGAATGGATATCAATTATGATAGTGATCATGAAATAAAGGATCTCAAGATTATCGCAGATTTTTTAAATGAGACACTGCCTTTTTTATCAGAGAAAATTAAAAAGAATATCAAACCTGATATTTAAGAATTCATAAACCTCTAACCAAAACCTTACTATTTTTTTCCCCTGAAATATTACCTCACCTTTTTTATTTTAAACGTTTATTTAGGACTAGTCAAACCACGGTGAACCTAACAGTTTACAGCTGAATCTTAATCTTAAACCAGTCGATTATAGTTAATAATCCGTAAAAAGTGAATTTGTAGTAACCATTTGTAGTAACCTCTGTAGTAACCCGGGTTACTACAAACCTGTTTTCACCCCTTATATTTGTAAGCATTCAAAAAGTGAATCTAAATTTAAGGAGGCAGACATGAAAGAAGCAGATTTTTTGGAATGGCCCGATTGGGTAGAAACTGAAGATGTATTAGAAAAACTGAAGATTACTCCACGCACTCTTCAAAGGTGGCGTATAAATGGTGTTATACCCTATTCAAGGTTAAATGGCAGATGCTATTACCGCAAGTCGGACATCGTTTCACTACTCAAAAGCAACTACAGCAGAGAGAAAGGAGAGCAAAGGTGAGCAGTAATGTCAAAAAAAAGGATGTGGTGGATCTTCTGGATCAGGAGATGAGCCGATTCAATAAAACAACAAAGGAGAAGAATAGAAAGTCTGTTCGAAGATATCGATCAAAAACAGGTTCTAAAAAACCTGCAGTAAAACTGAAGCATTACGATATACCGGAGTATATTTATAATCACCTGGAAAAGTTGAATTTCGAAGAACGCACCCACGAGCATTATATTTTCACCTGCACGCAGAAAATAATTGAAACTGCTGATGAAAGCGGTTATGGACTATGCTGTAGTGACGGCATGATATACCTGTTTAATGGTGAGTACTGGCGTCAGTTTCCGCTGCCTGCATTTCAAAACTTCATGGGCAAGTCGGCCGTGAAAATGGGTGTTAAAAAATCCCTGGGAAATATATATTATTTCAAAGAGCAACTCGCGAAACAGTTTATGTCGGTTGCAATCAGGAATGATTTTGAGGATGACTCTGCCGGTTGCGATAAAGCATTGGTTAATCTTAAAAACGGAACATTCGAAATAAGCAATCAGGGTTTGAGATTAAGGAGGCCCTGCAAGGATGATTTTCTTACATATCAGCTCAATTTTGAATATAACGAAAAGGCCAAATGCCCCCTGTTTGATAAATTCCTCGATAGAGTACTGCCTGATAAAACACTCCAGATGATACTTGCTGAGTATATCGGTTACCTGTTTATCAAGACAGAAGATCTGAAGCTCGAAAAGGTACTGCTG
>JAQUIZ010000098.1 GCA_028683355.1 Fermentimonas sp. | reverse complement strand
CCAGCTGACCACTTTCGACGTATGGTTGCAGTACGGTTTTTGCATAACTTGTCTTGGAGCCTTTTGGCGCATTCTGGGCTGAAGCTGATAAACAAAACAGAGCAATCAGCAGCAAATAAATCGTTTTCTTCATGTTTTTATGATTAAAATTAGTTTATTCAAAAGAAGTAATCAGTTAATAGCAAACACTTTTGTTGATTTATAATCGTTACTTTCCGATACAGAACTTACTGAAAATATTACCCAATATTTCGTCAGTTGAGATTTGACCCGTAATTTCACCAAGGTAAAACATACATTCTCGTATATCCTGTGCTAGAAAATCGTGTGTGATATCGATATCGAGACCTTCTTTAACACGATGGATAGCTTCAAGAGCATTTTTCAGTGCTTCATAGTGGCGCAGGTTAGTCACAATAACATCATCCTCTCCAATTGAAGGAATGCCAGCTTTTTTAATAAGAAGTTCCTGCAGTTGGTCGGTATTCTGATGCTGTTTTGCAGATATAAATAGCTTTTCTGCATCCA
The DNA here is from genome assembly GCA_028683355.1 of Fermentimonas sp. GTDB lineage: Bacteria > Bacteroidota > Bacteroidia > Bacteroidales > Dysgonomonadaceae > Proteiniphilum. The sequence continues at coordinate 10,213 of JAQUIZ010000098.1, read as the reverse complement.
GATCAGGGAATAGTGATTCGAATTTATTATGTTGATCTTCAGGTTGCAGATCTGCTTTATTAAAAAGAATAATTACCTGTTTATCTTTTAGTTTAGGTATAATCGACTGTGCCAGCAAATCGATTTTATCAAAAGGTGTTGTCATATCAATCATCCAAAGGACTATTGAAGCCTGTTCAATCTTTTGAAATGTACGCTCGATACCCATTGTTTCAACTACATCAGATGTTTGCCTGATACCTGCAGTATCGATAAACCTGAATGTTACACCACTGATGTTCACTATATCTTCAATCACATCGCGGGTGGTGCCATGTATATCACTTACAATTGCTTTATCCTCATTCAACAAAAGGTTTAACAATGTGGATTTTCCAACATTTGTTTCACCTATAATAGCTACAGGAATACCACTTTTGATTGCATTACCAAGTCGGAATGAATTGGCCAGGCCATCTATCTCTTTCTCTATAATATCAGTAAGAATAGACAGCTGTTGTCTGTTTGCAAACTCAACATCCTCTTCTGAAAAGTCGAGCTCAAGCTCAATCAGAGAAGCAAATTGCAGAAGCTTATCTCGTAAATCAGCAAGCTTACGGGCAAAGCCACCGCGCATTTGGTTCATTGCTACACGGTGAGAGGATTTCGACTCAGATGCTATCAGGTCGGCTACCGCTTCTGCCTGACTCAAATCGAATTTGCCATTTTGAAAGGCACGACGTGTGAATTCACCAGCCAGTGCTAAGCGTGCACCTCTCTCAAGAAGTAATTCAACCAGCTTCTGCTGGATATAAACAGAACCGTGACATGAAATCTCTACACATTCTTCTCCGGTAAATGAGTGCGGTGCATGAAAAACAGATACTAATACTTCATCAAGAATTTCATCGTTGGATTTAATTCTTCCAAAATGTATCCTGTTGCCTTTTGATTCAATTAGTTTTTTCCCTGATGGTGAAGTGAAAACATTGTCTGTCAAAGATATACAACCTGTACCGGAAAGACGAACAATAGCAATAGCCCCCATTCCCGGAGGAGTTGATATTGCGCAAATTATATCGTTATTCATTAATTTGTTACTATAAAATCTGTCAATTTTTATTTACTCAGCTTGAGTAGTAAAAATATTTTTGCAATGATAAGGATAATTTGAGTATAAGAGATGAGTTTAATACCTGAAACTACTCCCTCCTAAAAACTCTCTAAGTAGCGATGTTGGCGGTAATTCTCTATCTGTAATATAATTAAAGTAGCCCAAGAACTTCAGAAGACGATATGCTTCAGAGTATTCAGGTACAGTACGTGGTACCTGCATAAGAACCGGCTCAGCATGACGCCTGATTGCTGCAAGCTCATAGATCATTGCTGAATTAAACATCACATCAGCATTTTCCTGAAAAGGGAATATCCATTTATCTTCTCCGCGGCGAACACTATCCCACCTTGAAATGGTCTGTTGGGCTGAATAACCGCGATAAGTATGATCACGTACAATGCGACGTATCAGTCGGTTATCAGAGGCCGGAATCCAGTTATGGTCGTCAAGTGAAATTGTAGTAAGAGCAGAGACGTAGATCTTAAATTTCATCTCTTCAGGTATATGCTCAGTTAATTCAGGATTAAGTCCGTGAATCCCCTCAACAATAAGTATGCTGTTATCATCCATTTTCAGATAGTTCCCCCGATACTCTCTCTTACCGGTAACAAAGTTATAAGAAGGCAACTCTACAGTTTCACCTTTAATCAACTTTAGCATGTGATCTTCAAATAACTCCAGATCAAGAGCATAAAGCGACTCATAATCCTTTTCTCCGTTCTCATCAAGAGGTGTTTTGTCGCGATCCACAAAATAGTCATCCAGAGAAATACCAACCGGTTTTAAGAGATTTACCATAAGCTGAACCTCCAGTCGCTTTCTAAATGTAGTTTTACCGGATGAGGATGGTCCTGAAATAAAAACTACCCTTACCCCATCTTTAGATTTATCCGAAATCACCTTCGCTATGTCAGTTATCTGCATCGACTGATAAGCTTCGGCAACCTGAATCACCTCATAAACACGGTCTTCTCTAATTGCACGGTTAAGGTCGCCAACATTGTCAAGTCGACTTATTTTCAGGAAATTAAGATGCTCACGGTAAACGTTTAATAGTTTCTCCTGCTTCACTTCCGGCTCAAGTTCAACCGGGTTATGTCTGTTAGGCACCCTAAGCAGAAATCCGCCATTATGCGGCTGAATATCAAACAATGTGATATAACCTGTTGTTGGCGTGAGGCTGCCATAAAAATAGTCGATATAACCATCCAATCTAGAGTACCTTGCATAAAGTAAGTCAGACGTTTCAAGTAATTGAGCTTTATCATCTAGCCCTAGTTTTCGGAAAAGTTGAACCACTTTTTCTGTCTCTTCCTCTACCTGTTCAAAGGGTATATCAGCCTCTACAATTTCTTTCATCCGTTTTAGCACAGCATCCAGCTCCTGTTTGCCAACCGGCAGATCAGACTCAATCTGAAAATAATAACCTCTTGAAACAGCATGCTCGATATAAGTTTTAGCATGCGGCATTATATCATCCACAGCCTTTGCCAGAATAAAACAAAGCGACCTTACATAGGTGCGCATTGCAGAAGAGTCGGTTAAATCAACAAACTCCACATTCTTGGGCCTGTAAACTCTATAAGTGAGAGATTCTGTTTTGTTGTTTACTCTAGCGTTTGTTATTAAATAGGGCGATTTAATTGCAAACTCACCAATCAAATCAACCAAAGAGGTACCTATTGGGATTTCTTTCTGCTCGTCAGTATTCAAACAATGTACTTTAACTGTGCCTGTCATAAACTTTAATTTTAATAGAGTTACTAAATTACACTTTTTTTTGGAGATACTCTCCATTTGAGTTTAATCTCTTCCCAAAAAAACTTATCTTTGTTAATCACTTTTACGCAGATATCATATGAACGACTGGAAAAAACGACTTGATATTGTTTACTCAACTAACCCTGATTATCACTATAATAAAGAAGGAGAAGAGTCATCGGAAACACTGCCGAGAGAGAAGCAATTGTTGCGAATCAGTCTTGATAAGCGCAACCGTAAAGGAAAATCTGTCACCCTAATAACAGGATTTTCAGGCACTGATGATGATTTGAAAGAGTTGGGAAAGCTTTTAAAAACTAAGTGTGGAGTTGGTGGATCTGCAAAAGATGGCGAGATAATAATTCAGGGAGATCTTCGCGAAAAAATACTTGACATACTTCAAAAGGAGGGATATATAAAATCGCGACGGATTTGAAGTTATGAATTATGAAAGATCAGATTCCATACAAACTGGAGCACTTGCACATTATTAAAGCTTCTGCAGGTTCAGGAAAAACACACAGACTGACGGGTGAATACCTTCATTTACTCTTCGCTCAACCGAATAATCACAGACATATACTTGCTGTAACTTTCACTAACAAGGCAACTGATGAGATGAAGTCGCGTATAGTGGAGGAACTTCATTTGCTGTCATCAGGAAAAAGCTCTGCCTACCTAAAGGAGTTAATGAGAGATTTCTCATTAGATGAGCTCACGGTACGCTCAATGGCAAAAAGGATTCTTGAAACTATTCTACACGACTACTCATCATTTTCGATAAGCACTATTGATAAGTTTTTCCAGCAGACTATGAGAGCGTTTACCCGTGAAATGGGTCTCGCAGGAGGATATAACGTAGAAGTAGACCATTCTTCACTTCTTATGGAAACAGTTGATCTGATGCTGTCTGAATTGGATAAACCTGAAAACAAGATTCTTTCAGAATGGTTGCTGCAATTTATGCAGGATAGCATAGAAGAAGGCAAAAGCTGGAAGATTGACAGGGAGGTAATGGAGCTTTCAGAACAGCTCTTTAACGAGACATATAAATCATTCACTGCGGAGGAGCAAGCTGCTTTTCAGAATAAAGAACAGCTTTCTGAATACAAAAAGATACTGATCAGGATAATAAGGGACTATGAGAATGAGCTGAAGAAAACAGGAACCAGAGCAATTTCAATTATGGAAAATAATTCTCTGGAACCTTCCGATTTAAAGGGTGGTAGCAGATCGCAATTCTTTAAATTTATGAGGATTGCAGAGGGCGGTATTCCTGATTTGCCCCCTTCATTTTATAAATTCCCTGATAACCTTGAAGAGTGGTATGCTAAGAAAACCGCAACTGACATCATTATAAAAATTGAAAATGCATATAATGCTGGATTGAATGATTGCGTAAAGCAGGTTATTGAAATGTATGATAATAATATGCAATATCTTACTGCAAAATGCATACTCCAAAACTATTATACTTTAGGTATCCTCAACGATATTAAAAACAGGCTACGTAAGCTTCAGCAGGAAAACAACACTCTTTTGCTTTCAGATACTACTGAGCTTTTGAACGATATTATTTCCGGAACTGATTCTCCTTTTATATATGAAAAAACAGGGACAAGAATCACTAATTATATGATTGATGAGTTTCAGGACACTTCAAGGATGCAGTGGAATAACTTTAAACCACTGGTAGATGAAAGTCTCTCTTCCGGCAACTTTAACCTTATTGTTGGTGATGTAAAACAAAGTATATACAGATTTAGAAATTCTGACTGGCGTCTGCTGGAGGAGCAGGTAGAAGAGGATTTCTCAAGTGATTATATAAAGAAACATGTCTTGGACACCAACTGGCGAAGTGATGCTAAAATAGTGGAATTTAACAACTTGTTCTTCAATAAGGCGCCATTAATACTGCAAGATTACTTTAATAATTCTAATTCCATTGATGAAGACGAAAGCTCGGATCAGATATCAAATGCATATACAGATGTATATCAACATTTACCGGAAAAGAAAAAGGAAAGTGGCGGACATGTAAAAATAACTTTCCTGAAAGATGATAAGGAAAACGATTGGAAGGCAGAGGCTCTTGAACGTCTTCCGTATGAAATTGAATCTCTTCAGGATCAAGGCTTTTCGTTAAAAGATATTGCTGTAGTTGTTCGCTGGAACAAAGAAGCAGTACTGGTAGCAGAAAAGCTCCTCAAATATAAAGAAGAACATCCTGACTCTCGTTATCGTTATGATATAATATCAAATGAAGCATTAATTATAGGTAGTGCTCAAAGCGTAAAATCAGCTATTGCACTAATGAATCACTTCCGGAATCCCAGTGATGAGTTGTACCTGATGACAGCTGTATACGAGTTTTTAAGGTATAAGTATAAATATTCACCTGATGAAGCAATAACAGCTTATCGTGAGGACACTAAAGGTGAATTTCCGGAAGAATACAGAAGTAAGATTGCAGAGCTGTCGACAATGTCTTTTTATGACATGATTGAAAGTTTTTTCTCTCTGTTCACACATGAATCTGATGAAAATGAAAATGCATATATTCAGGCTTTTCTGGATATAGCACTAAAGTTTAGTGAAGATAAATCGGCTGATCTTAATGCTTTTCTTGATTGGTGGGATGAAAAAGGATGTAATAAAGCTTTGTATTCACCTGAAGGGCAGGATGCTATCCGACTTATAACTATACACAAGTCCAAGGGTCTTGGATTTGGTGCTGTAATAATGCCATTCCTGAATTGGGATTTAGACCACACAAGAAACAGTGATATTATCTGGTGTAAACCAGATGTAGCACCATTCAACCTTCTGGGGGTGGTGCCCTTAAAATATAGTAAAATATTATCCGACACTATTTTCAGAGAAGATTATCTTGAGGAAAAAATGTTTACCTATATCGATAATCTGAATTTGCTTTATGTTGCTTTTACCCGAGCTAAACACCGACTTATTCTTTTTACCCCATATAAAGAAAAAAATGACAAGCTAAGTAATGTATCTCACTTAATACGTGAAACTGTTACTGACAATCAGCTATCGCAAGTAAGCTTTACTGAAGGTGATACAGAATGTTTATTTGAGCTGGGATCTCCTGACAAGCTTAAAAGCCCTGATACAGAGAAAGAAGTTAAAACATACAGAACTGGAAAATGGCACTCGATTCCATTTAACGACAGACTCAAACTTCGTCTAAATTCTATTGGTTTTTTTAGTGATGATGGCAGCAGAGATTACGGAAAACTGATGCATGAAATTGTAAGTAATGTCAAAACAATCTCTGATATACCTCAAGCTATTGAAAAGAAAATTTCTGAAGGAGAGATTAACGAAAGCGAACAAGAGAGACTTACAACTGAACTGACTGATTATCTGTCTCTTCCTGCTGCTTCGGATTGGTATAGTGGTAAATACAATGTCCTTAATGAGGCGCAGATTTTACACCCACTAAAGGGAATTAGTCGCCCCGACCGGATAATGATTGCTCAAGATGAAGTCATTATTGTAGATTACAAGTTTGGAGAGTCAGAAGATCGCAAATATAATCGTCAGGTTCAGAGATACATCAAATCAATCGAAGAAATGGGTTATCCTAATGTAAAAGGGTATGTTTTTTATGTGAAAGCAGGCAAGATAGACACTGTCTAGTTAGTTCCCTGATTATCAAAAAACTCATTAAAATATAACATCTGGTATTTTATAGCATTGCTCCAGTATTCCCAGTTATGAGAGCCGGGGCGACTAATATAATCATGAGGTATATTGCGATATAACAGTTCTTTATGTAATCGTTCATTCACTTCATAAAAGAAATCTTCAGTACCACAATCTATAATGATCTTTAGTCTGTTTGGAGTTAAAAGATGCAACAAGCCCATTACTGTATATTCATTCCAATTTTCCGGACTTTCTGATTGTTTACCAATATATTTATACATATCCCAGTTATTTGGAAAAGGACGAATATCCACTCCTCCGCTCATACTTCCACAAGCCCCAAAGACGTCCTGATTTCTGAATGCAAGATATAAACCACCATGTCCTCCCATACTTAAACCAGTTATGGCACGTCCTTCGCGTGAAGGAATAGTATATAAATTATTATCTGCCCATTTAATAAGCTCCTTTGCAACAAAAGTCTCATATTGATAAGCAGCATCTACTGGACTATCCCAATACCAGCTATTAAAGCCGCCATCGGGGCATACAACAATAATATCATGGGAATCAGACAGTTCTATTATTGAGGGTACTTTGGTTACCCATCCATCATATCTGTCACTATAACCATGCAAGAGATAGAGCACCGGAAAACTTTGCTTTTCATTATAAGTATCAGGCTTAACAACAACCGTTTTGATATTTTTATTCATTCCCGCACTAAATACATTTACTGTATCTACAGTAGCACTATATGTTGAAGATGCGTATGAAAAGAAAGCAAGTAAAAAGATTAGAAAATATTTCATTTAATTACATTTTTAAGTTTAACTATATGCTAATGATTAACCCCAAATAATAAGTTTAACTCAAAGATAATATTTAGATAGTTTATAAAAAAACATTATTAAATAATCTTATAATGTTAAAGAAGGTCTTTGAACTCAACAAATGCAATTGAATTGATGTTTTAATTTTTCATAGTTATCAGAAATAGAAATGAATTATTGAAATTAAGAAAAGACTATTATGGAAATTCAAAGAAAAATAGATAATAACAGAGGTAGATTCTTTATCGAGAAAGATGGAAGGCAAATAGCAGAACTCGATTTTAAGGTTGAAGACAATATTCTTGATGCCTATCATACAGGTGTCCGTCCTGACCTTGAGGGACAAGGTATAGCAGGCAAGCTATTTGATAAAATGGTTGAATATGCTCGCAAAAATGGATACAAAGTAAATCCATCGTGTCCTTATATTCTTGCTAAGTTCCGTAGAGATCCTGAGGGATTCAGAGATCTATGGTCGAGTTAATCTGAGAATTAAAAAAATCCGTCAATACGTCATTCCATATAATATGGAAATAAACGATTTGACGGATTTAACCGCATATTTATTCTGCGTAAATATAACCTAAAACGCCTAATTCTTTTTCTTTATGCCACAACCTATCGCAACTGTAGTAGCAGGATCAGGATCTTTCCCTGTCAATAAAGCTTTTACTGCATTTGAGGCAAAAGCTTCATTAACAGCTGAAGCATCTTTATAATTATCATCTATTGTACCTGTATAAGCTACAGTAAAATTTCCCATTTCATTCTTTAGAATAAAAACCTCGGGTGTACGTGTAGCCCCATATGCCTGATAAACCTTTTGTTCTTCATCTTTCAAATAAGGGAATGGATAGTTTTTATCTGCTGCCCTCTTTCTCATCATATCCATTGAATCTTCCGGTTGCTGAACATCATCATTAGGATTAATAAATACAACAGGATACCCCTGAGGCGCAAATTCGTTATGTAATGCAATCATACGATCTTCATATGCTTTTACGTAAGGACATGTATTACAAGAGAAGATTACTATAAGCCCTTTCTGATTTGCATAATCTGATAATGAAACTGTCATTCCATCAATATTTTCCAATGAAAAGTCAGGAGCCTGAGAACCTACAGAAATTGGTTGCGCTCTTAATGAGATAGCGATCAAAGTAAGTGTGACTAAAATAAATAACTGTTTGTTCATTACTGTTAATTTTAAAATGTTAGTTTGATATTAATGATTCAATAATCTCATCCAGTTCAGAAAATGTAAATTCCTTAGCATGAAACTCCCTGAATCCATTTCCATAGATGAGTGTTGCAGGTATTGCACCTGTCCATTTTTCATCCACAAGTGGAATCCAAAGGTTAGATTGAGGATCATCTAATAATATCACCTCATTTTGCATATTATGTTTTCTCATAAATGGAATCACTCTGGAATCCAGGTCTTCAGAGAAATCAAGACTTACCATGATTATTTTCAATTTTTCGCCCTTGTATTCTTCCCTCAACTGCTCAAAATATGGGACTTCTCTGATACATGGGGCACACCATGTTGCCCAGAAATTAACAACATAAATCGTATCATTATCCATATGAAGTAATGGCTTTAATTGCTTGAAACCAACAACCTGTACATCATAATCAGATACCGACTCTGTTGCTTCCTGATTTATTCTCTGCTTTGAATTGAGTGATAATGTTACGAGAGAGATAAATATCAACATTAATGTTTTCATCCCAATCAGTTCTCTAAATTATACTGTGATTCTAATCGGAGAACAAATGTTATAAAGAAGTTGTTCACTGTAACCTATTGCATATCTGTTAAATATCAACTATAAAGGTTAACAGTAGAATTAAAAAAAGGGTATAGATAAATTTCTACACCCTTTTTAATATTCTTATCAAGTAAAATAATATTACTTCATATATTCAGTTTAAATTACTATCGCACTTTACCGGAATTATTTAAAAAGAGAATCCGGATCCAGATTATCATGCTCAATGTCCAGGAAGTATTTATATGTTTTTACCTGCAACTCACTGCAAGCATCATAATCACATACAATAATACCTTTCTCATGCAATTGTAAGGCGCTTATAGTCCACATTTGAGTAATTGGCCCCTCAACTGCATGATATAATGCTCTTGACTTATGAAGTCCGTTCACAAGAATAAGCACCTCCTTAGCATCAAGCACAGTACCTACACCTACAGTAAGAGCAGTCTTAGGAACTTTATTTACATCATTATCAAAGAAACGTGAGTTAGCTATTACCGTATCTGTTGTAAGAGTTTTAATCCTGGTACGTGAACTCAATGATGATCCCGGTTCATTGAATGCAATATGTCCGTCAGGTCCTATTCCTCCGAGAAACAGATCAATACCACCGGTATCTTTGATAGCTTTCTCATATGCAGCGCATTCAGCCTCAGGATCTTTAGCCATACCATCAAGAATATGAACATTCTCCTTTTTAATATCGATATGATCGAAGAAATTTTTCCACATAAATGTATGATAACTCTGAGGATGATCTGCCTCTAAGCCAATATACTCATCCATGTTGAAAGTTATTACATTCTCAAAAGAAACTACTCCTCTTTCATACAGTTTTATTAAAGCCTTATAAGTGTTCAGCGGTGAGGAACCTGTAGGTAATCCAAGTACGAAAGGATTCTCAGGTGTTGCTTCAGCTTTGTTAATTTTTGCTGCTATATAGTTGGCAGCCCATTGTGCCATTTGATCGGCATCAGGTTGAATAATAAGTCTCATAGTCTGTTTATATAATTATTTATTTTGAATTATCACTGTTTAGTTTCTGAGCCATCATCATCCCCAGATTATTCGCT
>JAQUIZ010000097.1 GCA_028683355.1 Fermentimonas sp. | reverse complement strand
TTGGCAGGTCTTCTGACTTACTCCAGTGTCTGAACGCCTTCCCGAACTGTATGTTCAGTGGCAAAAGGTGTTTTGTTCAGCACGCAAGCGGAGCTTACAGCAGCGGGTCTGTTCAGGATTTTCACCTGATTCCCTTTTCATTACCTGTTTTGAAGCCAAAATGAAACAGGTAACACCAACATTTCGGAGGCAAAGTTAGTAATTTAATAATAGTTTACAACAAAAGGCAATGATTAAATTTTTTGAGTTTTGCAGTATGAAGTTTGGGATTACTCTTTTTTGCTTTCAAGATAACGAATCAGGATTTCACTTTTTTCTTTTTCAAGTTTTAGCTGTTCGATGCTTAACAGTAGGTTTGATAATTCAAAAGAGTGAGAAATACCTTGTTTGGCATCATTAGTTAGAGTAGTTGTGATAGTTCTGTTGCCGACGAAGTTTATTGTGACTGGTTTGTCCCGATAAGTGTAAATATACTGTGCAAGGCCATTTTCATCGGGACCGCTATATCTAACTATTTCATATGTTTTTTCTAAGGTATTAAAACGGTAATTAAGACCATCGGAAGTAACAACACCTGTTTCGCTAAAACTTCCATCGTCCGATACTGCTCTGATTTGATTATGTTTTATAGTGGATCCGGAGAGAATACTCTCGATAAATAACGTTCCTTTTTCACTTACTCCTGAACGAAGTCCATTGCGGTTTAATGAAGTATTATGTGGATATATTTTAGGATAATATTCACCAAACTCCTGATAACGGTCATCGCGAATAAAGTCGAACTTAGATAGCATTTCGTTAAGATTGCTATAATTTTCACGCAGCATAGAATCACAGAACTGAATGTTCCTTTTATTCTCAGACATACGTACCTCCTGCATTAAACTGAATCCTAAATTTATCTCATCAAAAGATTTAGGGAACAGGATTTTTATGCTGTCTATCTTTAACTTAGCTAATTGATAATTGCCTTCAAGATATGCTGTCTCAGCTTCTGAAAGGTAGCTCTTGGCGTTTCTGTTATGTCCCGAACATGAACACAACAGAACTGCTGATAACATTAAAATTGTGGTTTGTACAGAAAAGCGCATTACTTATAACATTATACAATTACACAAACTTACGAAATTTATTTATCATAAAAAGCTGTTTTAAGGCTCAATTATTGTAATTTTGCAAATCGTAACAGTAAATTAAAAGATAAATTATGGACATATCTCAAGAAGAGATACGATCAAATTTAAATAAAGATATTTTTAGGTTAATATCACAGACCGCTGATGAAATGAACGTAGAGTGTTATCTCATTGGTGGGTATGTGCGGGATTTTTTTCTTTACCGTCCTTCTAATGACATAGATATAGTTACAGTAGGCAAAGGAATTGAACTTGCAGAATCTGTAGCTAAAAAGTTAGGTAGAAATACCAGGATAAATGTTTTCAAAACTTTTGGTACTGCACAGATTAAATACAAAGAATACGATATAGAGTTCGTTGGTGCAAGAAAAGAATCATATAGTCATGATTCCCGAAAACCTGTTGTGGAGGATGGTACACTTGAAGATGATCAGAAGAGACGTGATTTTACCATAAATGCAATGGCTTTTTGCCTGAATAGTGACAGGTATGGTGAGCTTGTGGATCCTTTCGACGGTATGCAGGATCTGGAAGATTTAATCATAAGGACTCCGTTGGATCCTGATATAACTTTTAGTGATGATCCTTTGAGAATGATGAGAGCCATCCGATTTGCATCTCAGCTGGGATTCGACTTACTCCCTGAAACATTTGATGCTCTGGGACGCAACAGGGAAAGAATTAAGATAGTTTCGAGGGAACGGGTAGCGGATGAGTTGAATAAAATAATAATGTCACCAAAGCCGTCGGTAGGTTTCATTCTGTTAGATAAAACAGGTCTGCTTGATATCATTTTTCCTGAATTGACAGCTTTGAAAGGAGCAGAAACAAAAGATGGAGTAGGGCATAAAGATAATTTTTACCACACACTGATTGTATTGGATAATATTTCAAAAGAAACAGATAATCTTTGGTTGCGCTGGTCGGCATTACTTCATGATATAGCAAAACCTGCAACCAAGAGATGGGATCCAAAACTGGGGTGGACATTTTATAACCACAATTATATTGGGGAGAAAATGATACCTAAGATTTTCCGAAGAATGAAACTCCCCCAGAATGAAAAGATGAAGTATACTCAGAAAATGGTATCACTGCATATGCGGCCAATGCAGCTTGTGGAAGAGGAGGTAACTGATTCTGCAGTTCGCAGGTTGCTTTTTGATGCGGGAGATGATATAGATGACCTAATGACTCTTTGCGAAGCAGATATCACTTCAAAAAACCCTATGAAGGTCAGACGATTTATGAATAATTTCACTATCGTAAGAAGAAAACTTAGGGAAATTGAGGAAAAGGATCGTGTTCGGAATTTTCAGCCACCGGTTGATGGTAACGAAATTATGGAAGTTTTTGATCTCCCCGAGGGAAGAGAGGTAGGTGTTCTAAAAGCGGCAATTAAAGAGGCAATACTTGATGGAATTATTCCTAATGAGCATGATGCTGCCTATCAGTTTATGCTTGAGAAAGCAAAGGAATTGAATTTAAAACCCAGGTGAACTTTTTAAATACTGCGTACGTTAACATTCAGATTTTTTTATTTCAAAATATTTTTTATTTCAAATGGAAACTAGTTCCACTTTTTGGATAGGATTTTTGATCCTCATAGTAGTACTATTAGCTCTTGATATGTTTGTTTTTCATAAAAAAGGAGAGGTAGTGAGTGTAAAAAAAGCATTATGGCTTAGTCTTTTCTGGATTTCTCTTGCATTGATATTCAATGTGGTAGTGTATTTTCTGATGGGTAAAGACCTTGCATTCGAATTTCTGACCGCATATGTGATTGAAAAATCATTGAGTGTTGATAACCTTTTCGTTTTTATTCTTATTTTCTCCTCGTTTAAAATAGATCCTAAATATCAACATGGTATCCTTTTTTGGGGGATTCTTGGTGCACTTGTCTTCAGAGCAATCTTTATTTTTGCAGGTATTGCACTGATAGAGAGATTTGCGTGGATAATGTATGTTTTTGGCGGCTTTCTTGTTTTAACCGGAATAAAGATGGTTATTGACAATTTCAGGGAAAAGAAAGATGAAAAGAATCAGGTTGAAAAAGATTTAAATCAGAACGCGTTCGTTAAATTTATTAAAAAAAGTTTTCCTACAACAGATGATATGTCGGAGGAGAAGTTTTTTAAAAAAATAGAAGGTAAACTTTTTGCTACACCTCTTTTTCTGGCACTGGTGGTAATAGAGCTGACCGATCTTGTTTTCGCAGTTGACTCCATTCCTGCAGTGCTTGCAATTTCTACCAACATGTTTATAGTTTACACATCAAATATATTTGCAATACTCGGACTTCGTTCACTCTATTTTGCGCTTAGGGGAGTAATGGACTATTTTTATTATTTGAAATATGGACTTAGTGTCATCCTGGTTTTTATAGGAAGTAAAATGATGATTAATCATTTTGCACATTCACACAATAGTGAATTCTATATTCCTACCTTAACTTCACTTTTTATAATAATTGCTTTGATTACGGTTTCAATAATTGGATCTGTAATAAGAAGTAAAAAGTTGGAGAAAGAGATGATTGCAGAACCTTTAATTGAGACAACAGAAAAAAAAGACACTTTTGTTAAGTAGTAATTTAAGTTTTTTCCCTATAATAATTCACATTTAGACTGTTTTTCTGCAATAAATTTTATTACTTTGCATTTTGTTTGGAAAAGGCTAAGTTTACCTCTACTGTATGTCCGTAAAGAAAAAAGTATCCACTGCCAGGTTTTTAAATGCAAAGATTACATCTACTATCAGCATCTCACTGGTATTGGTGTTGTTGGGATTAACAATTTTGACACTCTTCATGGGAAATGGCATGTCGAATTACATTAAGGAGAATATGAGCTTTAGTGTAATGCTTTCTCCTGATGTGACAGACGCTGAAATTGCCAGTGTGAGAAAAGATTTGGAATCGAAGCCGTTTGTGAAATCTTCAAGGTTTATTAGCAAAGAGGAAGCTAAGGAACAACTTATTAAAGATTTGGGTGAGGATCCGGAGGAACTGCTTGGTTTTAATCCGGCTCAAGATTGCATTGAGATATTTCTACACTCTGATTATGCTGTTAATGACAGCATTACGCTTATTAATGAGGTAATATTAAGCGATAATAATGTAACAGACTTGCTTTATCAACAGGAAGCGGTAGATTTAATCAACAATAATTTGTCTAAGGTAATGACTGTTCTTCTTATACTTGCGGTGGTGCTGATGTTTATCTCTTTTACGCTTATAAGAAATACTATACGTTTAAGTGTATATTCTAAGCGTTTTATAATTAACACGATGAAGCTTGTGGGTGCAACAGGAAGATTTATACGAAGACCTTTTATAAGAAATAATATTCTCACAGGAATAATTTCCGGTTTGATTGCAGATGCTATAATCTTTTTAATGCTTACTTATTTCAGCAGAGAATATGCTGAAATTCAGTCGTTAGTTTCCACTACAAATTTGATAATTATATTCGTAATTGTGATTTTGCTTGGGGTTGTAATTTCAACTGTAGCAACGGCATTTGCAGTTAACAGGTATGTGAAAATGAAGTCTGATCAACTTTACTACGTATAAAAAATTAAAATAAAATATGTCTCAAAAAAACATTGCTTTAAGTAAAACAAATCTGATTATTTGCGGTATAGCAGTACTTATTATCATATTGGGGTTCCTTTTAATGACGGGACCTTCAACCTCATTTGAAAATGGGTTTGAGCAGGATATCTTCAGTGCCAGACGAATAAAACTTGCACCAGTTGTTTGTTTGATCGGCTTCGTTTTAATGGTTTTCGGTATATTATATCCCTCGAAAGACAAACAAGTAGAAGAAGTAAAAGTAGAAAAGTAGTAAAAAGGAATACTTTTTAAAATATTGAAATATGAGTGTTCCAGAAGCTATTATACTTGGTATATTACAAGGATTTACAGAATATCTGCCCGTGAGTAGCAGCGGGCATCTAACAATTGGATCTGCACTTTTCGGAATCCACCCTGAAGACAATTTGGTATTCACTGTGATGGTACATGTAGCAACTGTCTTCAGCACTTTAGTAATCCTATGGAAAGAGATAGCATGGATTTTTAAAGGACTGTTTAAATTTGAAATGAATGATGAAACAAGATACACAATAAATATTCTCATTTCAATGATTCCAATTGCTATTATTGGATTTTTTTTCAAAGATAGTGTTGAATCGATTTTTAGTTCTGGTGTTTTAATCGTGGGAATAATGCTAATTGTTACAGCAGTATTGCTTTCATTATCTCATTATTATAAACCACGTCAGAAAGAAAAGATAAGCCATAAAGATGCTTTCATAATAGGATTGTCGCAGGCTGTAGCTGTAATACCTGGCTTATCACGATCGGGTACAACTATTGCTACAGGACTTTTACTAGGTAATAAAAAAGCCAGTTTAGCGCAATTTTCGTTCTTGATGGTGATTCCACCGATTTTAGGAGAGGCTTTGCTTGATATAATTAAATTTAGTCAGGGTGTAGATGTCTCTGGAACAATCTCAACTGCTGCATTGGTATCCGGTTTTCTGGCAGCTTTTATATCAGGATGTATTGCCTGTAAATGGATGATTAACATTGTGAGAAAAGGTAAATTGATTTATTTTGCTATTTATTGTGCAATTGTTGGTATTGCAACAATATTTTTCACCATTCTCGCTTAAAATTATAATAGATGAATTTTATCGAAGGTGAGATATTGCATATCGATAAACCATTACACTGGACTTCGTTTCGTGTGGTGCGTGTTCTTAGAGCAAAACTTTGTCAAAGATTGAAAATCAAAAAGTTGAAGGTGGGACATGCCGGTACTTTAGATCCTCTTGCTACAGGTGTAATGACAATATGCACAGGTAAAAAAACAAAGTTAATAGAGGAGCTTCAATCATATACTAAAGAGTATGTTGCTGATATAATGCTTGGTGCTACTACACCTTCTTTTGACAGGGAAACTGAAATTGATGCTGAGTTTCCTACAGCTCACATAACTAGAGAATTAGTAGAAGAAGCTTTGAGGCTTTTTATAGGTACAATTGAACAGGTGCCACCTATTTACTCAGCAGTAATGGTAGATGGCAAGAGAGCATATGAGTATGCACGAAAAAATGAAGATATTGAACTAAAACCGAAAATTTTGGTTATAGATAGTATTGAATTGATTTCTTGCAATCTCCCGAACATAACCATTCGAGTAGTATGTAGCAAAGGTACATATATAAGAGCGCTAGCCAGAGATATTGGTATAGCATTAGAGTCTGGTGCACATCTTACCGGATTGGTTCGTACAAGAGTAGGAGATATTACACTTGAGAACTGTTTGAAGATGGATGAAATTGATCGGTTTATAGAAGATCATATAATATAATTGATACAGGAATTTTTTTAACGTATGAAACTTTCGCAATTTAAATTTAATTTGCCGGATGAACTTATCGCGAAATACCCGTCACATCATCGCGATGAGTCTCGGCTTCTTGTTGTTCACAGGAAATCAAATGAACTGGAACATAAGGTCTTTAAAGATGTTTTGGATTACTTTAATCCAAAGGATTTTTTTATATTTAATAATACCAAAGTATTTCCGGCAAAACTATTTGGTAATAAAGAGAAGACCGGAGCTAAGATAGAAGTATTCCTTCTTAGAGAACTAAATCCAGATCAGCATTTATGGGATGTTTTAGTTAATCCTGCCAGAAAAATTAGAATAGGGAACAAGCTTTATTTTGGTGAAAACGAGGAGTTGGTTGCTGAAGTTATTGATAATACAACATCAAGGGGACGAACATTACGCTTTTTATATGACGGACCGTACGATGAATTTAAGAAGCAATTGTTTCAGATTGGTGAAACTCCAATACCCGAATATCTGGAAAGGGTGGCTGAACCGGAAGATTTTGATAGATATCAAAATATTTTCGCCGAAAAAGAAGGAGCTGTTGTGGTACCAGCAGCAGGACTTCATTTCAGTCGTGAGTTAATGAAAAGGATGCAATTGAAAGATATTGATTATGGCTTTCTAACTTTGCATAATGGACTGGGTGCATATCGTATGATTGATGTTGAAGACTTATCTAAACATAAGATGGAGTCGGAACAGATTATAATTACTGAAGAGTTGTGCGATAGAGTAAATAAAGCTTATGATGAAGGGCATAATATATGTGCTGTAGGTACATCAGTGCTACGTACTGTGGAAACTACTGTAAGTACAGATGGACATTTGAAACCCAGGGAAGGCTGGACCAATAAGTTTATTTTTCCTCCTTATGATTTTACTCTGACAAATAGTCTTATAACCAATTTTCATTTACCGTATTCTACATTATTAATGATGACATGCGCCTTTGGTGGCTATGATAGAATAATGGATGTATATGATATTGCTGTAAAAGAAAAATATCGCTTTGGCGCTTATGGGGATGCTATGCTTATAATAGACTAACTATTTTCAGACTAACTATTTTCATGAACGAAAAAGAAAATAGAATTTTCTCTGTTTTTCTTTCTATAGGATCTAATCTGGGTAATAAAGAAAAAAACATTGAAACCGCATACAAAAACATTGAAAAGCAGATAGGAGAAATTAAATCTTCTTCTGCTTTTTTTTATTCATCTCCAGAAGGGTTTGTTTCTGAAAATGACTTTGTTAATTCAGCCTGCGAAGTGGTAACGGATATGAATGTTAATGATGTATTCGCAGCTACTCAACGTATTGAAAAAGAAATGGGTAGGATAGGGAAGAGTGTAGGAGGGCTGCATTCTGACAGAATTATTGATATAGATATTTTAATGATAGATAATTTGATTATTGAATCACCCGAGCTAACAATTCCTCACCCTAGATTCCACAAGCGAAACTTTGTTCTCACTCCATTATGCGAAATTGCTCCAGAAGTTATACATCCAGTTTTAAATAAATCAATTCAGGAACTAAAAGATATTGAATATGGCACTTTTCGGAAAAAGTAATGAGCATTTTTTGGGCTATGCACTTAGCGGAGGCGGTGCTAAAGGTTTTGCACATTTAGGAGCACTAAAAGTATTGGATAAATGTGGACTTAAGCCTGACGTAATTGTCGGGACTAGTGCCGGTTCTCTTGCGGGAGTTTTCTATGCTGATGGTTATCACCCGGAAGAAATTGGTGATCTTTTTAAAAAGAAAGAATTCAGGGAGTTCGTTGAATTATCAATCCCAAGAGCCGGATTATTTAAAAGTACCGGTTTACACGGTTTTCTTAAAAAAAATCTGAGAGCAAAGAGGTTTGAAGAATTAAAAATGCCCTTTTATGCTGTAGCAACAGATTGGGATAGAGCTTGTACGGTAACATTCTCTAATGGCGATGACCTGGTAGATGCGGTTGTTGCATCATGCTCTGTACCTGTCATTTTTAATCCTCAGTATATCCACGGGAAACCATATGTTGATGGAGGGTTGCTTAAAAATTTCCCAGTATCGGTTATCCGAAAAAAGTGCAAATATGTAATAGGAGTGAATGTTTCTCTGATGATTCCTCCTCCTGAAAAAAATAATATTAGAACAATGATGGAAAGGACATTTAACCTTATGTCAAATTCAAACACAATTTTCGATAAAACATACTGTGATATTCTGATAGAAGCGAAAGGTATTGAAAAATATCACATGTTTGATTTAAATAATATGGATGCAATATCTGAGATTGGTTTTCATCATGCGGCAATGAAGATGAGTGAAAAAGAATCATGGAAAATTGTAGAGAAATGCCATAAACATTATGAGCGAACCAAACAAATACAAAAAAAGATTGAAAGCATCAGAAAAAAAAATCTATTATTAAAATGAAAAAAAAATATTTCATTTATCAACTGTTGCCAAGACTGTTTGGAAACACTAATGGTACAAATGTTTTCAATGGATCCATTGAAGAAAATGGTTGTGGAAAATTCAATAATATATCATTTGACGTTTTAAAGAAAATCAAGGATAATGGATATACACATGTGTGGTATATAGGAGTACTTGCTCATGCTTCGGTTACAGACTATAGTGCTTTTGGTATTCCAAAAGAGTATCCTGAACTAATAAAAGGTAAAGCAGGTTCGCCCTATGCAATTCGAGATTATTATGATGTCGATCCCGACTTAGCTGTAAATGTTCAAGAAAGAATGATTGAATTTGAGCAACTAATTAGACGTACTCATGAAGTAGGTTTAAAAGTTATTATTGACAATGTCCCTAATCATGTTGCCAGAAATTATATTTCAGTCAGTAAGCCTAAACATGTGTCAGATTTTGGTGAAAATGATGACGTAACTAAATCTTTTACACCTAAAAATAATTTCTATTATCTTCCTGGTCAACCTCTGGAAATACAATTTAGACCGGGTAGTATTTCTGAGCATAAGTATAAAGAATTTCCTGCTAAGGTTACAGGAAATGATAGTTTTACAAACAAACCTACCCCGAATGATTGGTATGATACTGTGAAACTTAATTATGGGGTGAATTACATGAATTATAAAGAAGAGTGGTTTAACCCAATACCTGATACTTGGAATAAAATGAAAGATATATTGATGTATTGGGCTGATAAAGATGTAGACGGATTCAGATGTGATATGGCAGAAATGGTGCCAATTGCTTTCTGGCGCTGGGCTATACCACAGATAAAAGCAAAATATCCCGAGTTCATTTTCATTGCGGAAATATACAATCCATCAATGTATAGGGAATATATTGATAAAAACTGCTTCGATTATCTTTATGATAAAGTTGGACTTTACGATGTACTTCGCGATGTATCTTGTGGTTATAGACCATCGTCTGATATAACTTTCACTTTAAATAATGTAGGAGATATTCAGAAAAAGATGCTTAATTTTATGGAGAATCATGATGAACAGCGTATAGCTTCGGATTATTTCTTGAAAAATGGCCAAAAAGGAAAAGCGGCTATGATAGTAACTTCATGCATAAACTCTAATCCGGTAATGGTATATTCCGGTCAGGAATTTGGTGAAAAGGGGATGGATGAAGAGGGATTCAGTGGGAAAAATGGTCGAACAAGTATTTTTGATTACTGGTCTCCTAGTACTCTTAGACGTTGGAATAATAACGGGTTGTGGAATGAAACTATGTTAACTTCAGAAGAAAAAGATTTAGCTCGTTTCTACCAAAACCTGATAAACTTTTGTAATGATGAAGGTGCAATATCTGGTGGACTATTTTATGACTTGATGCCTGCTAATTATGAAAATAATGAATTTGATTCAACCCGACTTTTTGCATTTCTAAGAGGTGATGAAAAAGACGTTCTATTAGTGGCGGTAAATTTTGATGGTATAGAAAGAGAGTGTACTGTAGAAATACCACTTCACGCATTTTCTTTCTTGAACTTTAAAAATAAAAGTCACGGCTTATTAATTCCTTTATTAAATAAAAGTAGTGATGATGTATCATTTACTTACAATAAATCTTCAATTTTAAAAATTGGTGCACACTCTGGAGAGATATATCGTGTATCTTTCACTTAAAAAATTATTTATTGAAGTCGATATTTTGTACTTTTGCAAAAGTTTTTCACACGCTTATAGAAATAGTATTAACATAAAACCCCAACTAGCTGGTTTTTACAAAATTATAAAGAATGCAGGATAGACCTTTTAAAATTTTTTCGGGTAACAAATC
>JAQUIZ010000268.1 GCA_028683355.1 Fermentimonas sp. | reverse complement strand
CTACCCAAGTTGGTGGAATAGTAGATACCATGGTACGAACTGCGCCGGAGCCTTGGCTGCGAGCAAGGAGAACTTGCCTGAAAGCGAACTGACTTTCCTTAGTAGTGTGGGGGTCGCCCCACAAACAATGCTTCTTGGAAGGGGCGATATAGACATACTTGATTGTCTGGATTACTTACATCTACATCCGGAACTAAGTCCAGCGGTGATATCCAGAAGCTACGACCAGTGGTGGTCTTCCATATCGTTTGATGGGTGTGAAGAATTGATAAACATGGGAGTGACTATCGTGAATTCGAGAGGCTATGTCCCAAATTCTCAAAGTTTTGCTTCCAAGTACGGTCGTTTGCTGGATGGCTACATCTGTGTAGGAGACTACAATCCAGATTGGAAAATAAGGACAAAATACAATGTTGCAAGTTGGAACTCAGATCCAGATTTGTACCAGGCAGATATCAACGCTCCTGGCTGGGATGTAATTGTACCAGGCATCCACCATATATGGGATGAAGGATCATTATCTTTCACTAGCCTTGGTTACGGGTTATCTATAGGGCAAAACACGTCAATATCCGCCCCTCAGGTGGCTGGAGTTGTGTGTCTAGTCAAGTCCTTATACCCTTGGATGACCCCAGCTGAAGTCGAACGTCAAATCAAACTAGGAGCTCATAAACTTGATGCATTAACTGCGGCGAACCCAGCCATCCCTCCCCACTTCCTTGGGGCTGGTTGTTTAGATGCCTACGGATCATTATATTTGCATGGGGATTTTCGTAGGGACTTTGAATTCTCAAATGAACCAAACAATACAGCATTGATCGGCAGTGGTTTTACGTTGAACAATAGCAGTATGACTGTAGTATGCGATACATTGCGTATCCAAAAAGATGCCCATGCGCTGTTTAATAACTCGACGTTAGTACTTGGCGACAATGTTACCGTGCTGTTTGAGAATGGAGCTAAACTAGAATTATGCCCTAACTCATCCTTAGTAGTGGGAAACTATGTAACCTTCAAAACTGAGAATAATGATCCATGTCTTGGGTTGCGGAAGCTTGGCAACAATACTCAAAGTGTTACCTTTAACAACACTACTTTCATCAATGTTCCTATTGACATCAGCAATACTGAGATTGTCTATAATGTCTGCACATTCTCTCGGTCAGATGTGATACACCAAAATGAACCATTGAGTGTCAACTATTGCAATTTCGATTTTTCCGGGTTGCAAGCTATTCAGACAATTCCTGATCCTGATGAGTTGTGCTGGATCAGAAATACCGAAGTAAGCAACTCAACAATTGCGGGAATACAGGTTACAGGCTATTCGAAGTTGAAGATTCAGGATAACAACATACACCATAATTACCGTGGCATTGAATTGTACGATTGCTCCGGAGGGATCATATCGGACAATGACATCTCATACAATGGGAACGGCATATTGCTATATCATTCTAACGCAGACATTACTGGCCATAACAACATTACCTACAATTTTGACAGTTCTGGATCTGGAGATAATAGGGGAGGATACGGTATCAATGCTCGACATCTAACCAGTTGGAAGCTCATAGGTCAGGATACTTATCCAATACAGATTATTCACGATAATCAACGAGAACAGATTCTGATGCAATCTAACTCGATCTTTACTCATATGTATCGTAACAAAGTATATAGCCTCAATCATTCCAAGCCGTACATAAGTATATGGGATCCATTCTTTGGAACACCACGCCAAATCAACATCTCAAACAACAATTGGTCAAGCGATTTTGTTCCATCCCGGGACTTATCTCCTGAGCCTGCCTATACGTACCTACCAATTTGGGAGCCAGGAATACCTTTACAGTTACTGGAAGACGAAGCTTTTCAATTGTTAGAGGAGGCTATGGTTGCTGCTGATATTATGGACTATATAGTGGCAGAGCAAAAACTGAAACAGATAATAGAAGAGTATCCAGAGACCTTGGTCTGTATTGAGGCCTCTAAACAGCTGCTAATCTTAGTCGAGAAATACAACCAAAATTATGATGCTCTGGCGCTATACTATACCACATATCCTACACTGAGGGATGACCCCACTCTGGCAAAAATTGCAGACTATCTAGCGAATTTTTGCAAAATGAAATCAGGGGATTATCCTGAAGCGATCCAGTTTTTTGAAGACCTGATACTAAATCCTCCAAGTTTGCCCGATTCAGTTTTTGCTGTTATTGATGCTGGGTATGCCTATCTGCTAATGGCACAAAACTCTGATAAGAGCTCATTTGTCGGAGAACTAAAATGGTTGAAGCCAGCCTCTGTCTCGGCTTACCTGAGTAACCGTAATGCTCTAATCAACAATAGGCTATCAGACACGACCGATAATAGTCATTCAACACCTGGTATACCCAATGCTATTAGAATCATTAACTACCCCAACCCATTCAATCCGAACACTACTATTGATTTCTATCTGCCTGAGCCAGGCGATGTAACTTTGGAAGTATTCAATATCAAAGGACAAAGAGTCAAGACATTAATAAACGAACACAAAGAAACAGGCTCTCATAATATTGTATGGAATGGAACAGATCAGAATGGACGCTTCGTCT
>JAQUIZ010000267.1 GCA_028683355.1 Fermentimonas sp. | reverse complement strand
TCAACGCTTCAATGCTTGGAACCCTTCCTGTTCTAACCTTTCATACGGTATCACTCAATCCCATACAGCAGTATTCAAAACGCTTGCTGGATATTATAGGTTCCCTAATCGGGATTTTTATTACCATGTTAATTTCTATATTTGTTATTCCTGTAATAAAGTTGGACTCTCCGGGACCGATAATTTTTAAGCAAAAACGAGTGGGCCGTTATGGCAGGATTTTTGATATCTATAAGTTTAGAACCATGTCTGTTGACGCTGAATCCCGGAAATGCGATCTGGAGTGTCTAAATGAACATAAAAATGGACTGATGTTTAAAATAAAAGATGATCCCAGAACAACAAAAGCAGGCGTGTTCTTACGCAAGACCAGTTTGGATGAATTCCCCCAATTCTTTAATGTGCTCAAAGGAGATATGAGTCTGGTCGGAACACGTCCACCCACCATTGATGAATATGAACTATACGATTATGAACATATGCGGCGCCTGAGCATCAAACCTGGAATCACAGGTTTGTGGCAAGTAAATGGCAGGAGTTCAATTAAGGATTTTGACATGGTCGTAGCATTGGATACCCAATACATTGATAATTGGTCCATCTGGATGGATTTCAACATCATGTTTCTAACTATTGTTAAAGTGGTGGGAATGAATTCGGCATATTAATTTGAATAATTCTGCGGTGAGGAAATTATTAGCGGAGGAGTCATCGAGTTGGCAAAAAAGAACTTGTTTGGATCTGTAATTGTTACCTATAGATGTAACGCCAGATGTAATATGTGTAATTGCTGGTTGGACCCCTCCAAGAAGAAGGACGAGATATCAGTTGACACGATACGTAAACTTCCCCCCATGAATTTTACCAATATAACCGGTGGGGAACCGTTTATCAGACAAGACCTGCCCGAGATTGTAGAAGAACTATACAAAAAAACACCCCGCATTGTTATTTCCACCAATGGTTACTTCTATGACAGAATCCTGGCTTTATGCAAAAAATTCCCCCGGATTGGCATAAGGATAAGCATCGAGGGATTACCTAAAACCAATGATGCCATCCGCGGCATTCCGGATGGATTCGATCGGGCCATGCGCAGCCTGCTGGAATTAACCGCCCAGGGTCATAAGGATGTTGGATTTGGAATGACCGTGCAGGATATGAATGCCAAAGACCTGGTGCTTCTATACCATCTTTCCAACCATATGGAGATGGAATTTGCCACCGCTGCGCTGCACAACTCCTTCTATTTCAGAAAAGATGATAACATAATAAACGACCAACTCCTGGTATCGGAAGCCTTTCAGAACCTCATCAACGAACTGCTTAAATCAACATCCCCCAAGAAATGGTTTCGGGCCTACTTCAATCACGGACTCATCAACTACATCAACGATAAACCACGCTATCTGCCCTGTGGAATGGGCAGCAATGGTTTTTTTGTTGATCCCTGCGGTGATGTTTTGCCCTGCAACGGCATGACATCCAAGATGTCTATGGGCAATCTTAACGTTCAGGATTGGGATGAGATTTGGTACTCTGAAAAAGCAGTCGAAGTCAGAGAAGCGGTGAAAAACTGTCCCAAAAACTGCTGGATGATTGGCAGTGTTTCCCCGGCCATGCATCAAAACATTTGGGTTCCGCTCAAATGGGTGTTATATCACAAGTTCATCAAGCGAAGCTACACTCTGGACGAAAATAACTTCATGGGAGAGAAATTGTATTCATGAAAATCGCTATGATTGGGCACAAACGTATCCCCAGCCGGGAAGGCGGTATAGAAATATGTGTTGAGGAGCTTGCCACGCGGATGGTAGAGGCAGGCCATGAAGTTCATGTCTATAATCGCCGCAAAAAGGGATTCAAAAAACTGAGAAACTACAAAGGGGTTAGAATTATAAATGTCCCAACCATTGACAACAAATATCTCGATGCAGTGGTGGCCTCACTGCTGGCTACAATCTATGCCTTATTTGGTCAATACGACGTAATCCATTATCATGCCCTGGGGCCTTCAGTTATGGCGTTTATCCCCAAATTGCTGGGCAAAAAGGTAGTATGTACGATACACGGCTTAGATTGGCAGCGTGCCAAATGGGGGGGATGGGGGAAAAAATATCTCCAATTAGGAGAGCGGGTGGCGGTTAAATACGCTGATTTCATAATAGTGCTATCAACCAACATCCAGCGTTATTTCCAGGAAAAATATAACCGAGCTGCAGTATATATACCCAATGGCGTAAACAATCCCCAAATTAGAGAAACCAGGGTTATCCAAAACAAGTACGGCTTAACCAAAGATTCATATATTCTCTTTCTGGCCAGAATTGTGCCTGAGAAAGGCCTACACTATTTAATTGAGGCTTATCAAAATCTCGACACCGATCTAAAATTGGTGATTTGTGGTGATCAGAGTCATACTACAGAATACCTGCACCGTATAAAACAAATGGTTCAAAAAGATAACCGGATAATCATGACCGGTTTTGTGCAAGGAGAGGAATTAGAGGAATTCTATTCAAATGCCCTGATTTATGTCTTGCCCTCAGAAATTGAAGGAATGCCCCTCAGTCTGTTGGAAGCCATGAGCTATGGGAATTGTT
>JAQUIZ010000266.1 GCA_028683355.1 Fermentimonas sp. | reverse complement strand
GTAAGCCTCCGGTAAACCACGTATTGCAGTTCTTTACAAATTGATATAACTAGCCTCGAGTAGGATCAAGTCTTATCCTATTTGGGGTTAGTTGGTACAAGTTTGGCCTATTCTTAACGAGTAGGAGTCAAGTTGATCCAAGTTCGTGGAAGTAGCTCTGTCATATCCCGGTTATCACGCAGATAGCAGGGTATCTTCTTCAGCACGTCTTCGAGCCATTCTCGAGGTTCCACTCCAGCCGCCTTGCATGTGCCAATGAGAGAGTATACAATGGCCGCTCTGTACGCGGAAGCGTCATTAC
Source organism: Fermentimonas sp. (assembly GCA_028683355.1). Taxonomy (GTDB): domain Bacteria; phylum Bacteroidota; class Bacteroidia; order Bacteroidales; family Dysgonomonadaceae; genus Proteiniphilum. The sequence continues at coordinate 2,310 of JAQUIZ010000266.1, read as the reverse complement.
CACAGAATAAATAGTTCTTTCTGCCCAACGCTAAGGGGCGAATGCTGTTTTCGATGAGGTTGTTGTCTATATTGATCCTGCCGTCATTCACATATCGGGATAGTCTTGGGAGTAAGGAGTATGTGTAGGCTATGGCCTTTCCGATTCTACTTTGAGGCAGCACTTCCCGGTAATGATCCATCATCCATTTCTCAAAAGTCAGGATAACCGGATAGGATTCTTTCTGTCTTTTCTCGCATCGCTCCTCCGGCGTAAGGCCGGCCTTGTCGGCCTCTTCCTCCACCTTGTAGAGCTTACGGATGTAGCAGATGGCTTCGGTAGTCAACGCTTTATTCTCTTCTAAGGCATCGGTATATTTTCTCCGTCCGTGTGCCCAACAACCATATAACGTAATCTCTTCCACCTGTTCAAACTGATTGTAGGCTTCGTAGCCGTCACTCTGTACACATCCACGGTAGTTGCCGAGCAAATTCCGAGCTACGTGAGATCCGCGACTACCCCGGTCATAATAGAACATGACGTCTCCCGTGATCGCGTCACGAACGCACCACTCATACCCCTTGCGTGCCCGGTGCTTTTCATTGTCTATGACCGGTATCACACTTTCGTCTATTTGGATATATTCACTCGAGAGTATCTGTTTTCGTAGCAGATCATATAGTAGTTTGAGTTTCTCGACCGCCGCTTCGTACCAACCACCCATTGTGGAATCACTGATCGTTATACCTGCTTCCTTGTATTGTTGTATCTGACGGTAGAAAGGAAGATGGTATAGGAATTTGCCTGTTATAATATCAGCCAGGACTGAGGCTCCTGCGATACATTTGCTGACCGGTACCAGGGGAAGTGGAGGGGTGAGAATCGTCCTTTCCTCCGGATACTTCTCTCTGATGTCTGATTTACGGATTACTTTATGGCGCACTGTACGCACGATATAGACTTTAGCCGGGATTCTTTCTAATCGGGAGGTCTCTTCCGTGCCGATTTCCACGTATTCGGCCTTTAGATTCCCGTTTTCGTCGGTTGTTCCTTCCGGATAGATATTCTCTACTTCGACAGGCAGTTTTGTGATGTCAAGAGGTTTGCGTGAAGGCTTTACTTTGACTGTAATCGTTTTGGTGATTTCCTTTTCCGCTTCCTCTGCATCCTTAGCCAGTTTTGCCTTTTCTTCATCACTCATCAACTGCTCCTGATCAAAAAGGCGTAATTGAGCCGGATCAAGGGGAAGCTTCTTTTCGCTCATCTTACCGAAGACTTTCCGCCGAAGCCAGGCAAGTTGGTTTTCAAGATCCTTGACAGTAGCATCCAGTTTAGTGATAGCAGCATCCAGAGAAGTAATCTTTTTATCCTTCCCGGCAACCACTTCACGCAGATGCAGAACCTCCTCCATTGCCACTTTTAATTGCTCTTCTACTGTCATATCCTGTTTGACTTTCAATACTTAAAGATAGGTAAAAGAGATGAATATAACAAGTATTCCGTCAATTAATAAAGAACTATTTCCGTAATTTTTTCAGGTTTTCAAGACGCTGTCTGCGACTATCCGGATTTTCTATAATGCCTTCAACGATAAGAACCAAATCGCGCCATTCAATGCTGCCACGTATCGCCTCTTTGTCTATATGGGATGGATGACCAAAGGTACCCGCTTCAAGAAGTTTGGAGTAGAGAACCATTCCTCCCGGTTCCCAATGCAACAGCTTGATTCTATTGCGGGACTTATTCATAAAAATATAGACATCTCCACTGCAAGGATCAGCACCCATTGTATTAGAGACAATTCCACTCAGGGTATGAAAACTTTTGCGCATGTCGGTCGGACGATTGTACAACAGATACCGCATGCTGTCGTTCAGGCTAAACATGGGTGCTTGAGGCTTGGATGATTGTCTGTAGAAATGATTCGTTCATCTCACCCTGGATATGGATCAGTGTTCCGGTAGGAGTACGCAGTTCAACACGTATCTCCTTAGAGGGATGCTGATCTTTCTTCTCTTTAGAAGAGGATCGGGTATTTCTTGGAGCAAACGAGGGCATAGGAAGCAAAGGACCTCCGGCATTCAACTGGATGAACTCACCGACACTATCCCCCGATTGAGCTTTCGCACAACGGGCCTTACTACGATAAAAACGCCATTCAGAAATACCCAGCTCTGAAAGCCGAGCTTTGTAAGAAACTCCGTGCTCTTTGCAATAATACATCACGGATGCTACTTCTTTTTGTGTCATAACATTTTTCTTTTTCTGGTTTGAACACAAAGGTACAGGAGCAGCAGGAGAAAGAAAATACGCGGTTTACCGGTCGCTTAC
>JAQUIZ010000096.1 GCA_028683355.1 Fermentimonas sp. | reverse complement strand
TTCTGATTATTTCAAAAGAAAGCTAAAGTCCTCTTCATTTGACAGTTCCATGGGTTCTTGGCCATACTTAAATATCCTGGCTTTACGGTTTCCCATAAGTACAAGATCTTCCTCTTCAAGCAAAAGCATTGTGCCTTCGCGCAATCCAACCACATATGTATCTTTATTTACCTCTATAAATTCGTTTATTCTTACTTCTCTGGTTTCCCCACCATGGTTTGCAGGATTATCATCCAGATAATGTGGGTTGATTTGAAAAGGAACCAGCTTTAGAGTTTTGAATTTAATTGGTTCAACGATTGGCATATCATTTGTCGTTTTTAGTGTTGGACAAGCAATATTTGAGCCCGCACTCCAGCCAATATAAGGTGTTCCTTTTTTTACTTTTTTATGAATTACTTTCATCAATCCTTTTTCCTGAAGCATTTTAACGAGTTGCCAGGTGTTACCTCCTCCAACTACAATAGCATCGGCATTTTGAATTGCATCAACAGGATTTATAAATCGGTGTATACTTGTTACATGATGGCCAATTTCAGCAAAACGCTGGTTTACCTTTTCTTCATACTCTTCAAAAGAAAAAGTTACAGCAGCATAAGGTATAAAAATTGCGTTTAAAGTCTTCTCCCCAAGAAATTCTTTAATGTACTGCTTAGGATATTCAAGATAACCTTCCCCGGGATTAGTTGAGTTGCTGATTAATAGGAGTCTCATTTTACAGTTTTTTTTTCAATTAAAACACAAATGTAATGAAAAATAGATAAAAAAAATTTTAAATAGGATTGAATAGACTAAATTTGTTTTTGAATACTTATTTATAAACCAAAAATGAAGGATATTCTACGGCAAATACGTACAGATCTGAGGCTTTCAATGAATGGAGTTGTCTCTTCAAGTATGCGTAACAAAGGGGTTAACTACAAAATGATATTTGGTGTTGATATACCCCGGATCAACAGGATCTCGCAAAAATACCAATCAGGTAAAATACTTGCGGAAACACTCTGGAATGAGGATGTGAGAGAGATGAAAATTATGGCGACTTTATTATATCCGGATGATCAGTTCAGTAAAGAAACCGCACTGGAATGGATTTCAGAAATCAATGATCAGGAGTTGCGTGAACAGGTTTGTAAAAACTTATTACAAAAAGTGGCATTTGCAGATGATCTGGTCGAAAAAAGCATAGATAGTAAAAATGACAATATTGTGACTACCGGGTTATGGTTGTTTGCAAGATTGTGTATTACAGGATCGGATCTTGTAAATAAGATCGACACTGAAATGCTACTGAATAAAGCAATAGAAAGTCTTAAATCAGAATCGATACTTCTTCGTCAATCAGCACTGAACGCACTAAAGTACTTTGGGCGTATATCCGGGGATAGATCTGATCTTGTTTTAACTAAAACAGCTTTCTTAAAAAGCTCACAGGATTCTGTTGAAAACGAGATGTTTGACCAGCTCAACTTCGAATTCGGCTATGAGATTTAAATAATCAGTTTTTATAATTCTGATTTATAAAGAACATAGCTATCAGTATATTAAGTATTAGAAATCCACCGCTACCTGCAAAAAATATACCTTTCCATTGAGGAAATACTATAAGAGATCCAACAGATGCTATTGCCAGAACAGCAATAATAATCCACAACACTTTAAATAATGTTTTCTTTTTACTCATTTTATATTTTCAATTACGTTAATCGCTTAATATGTCTTTTTTTGGCACGACAATAAATCTATTTGTCTTTTCAGCCAAACGGTAATATCTGACAGTACCTGAGGCGAAAGAGTTTGTTCAATTTTCGTGTACTCGTCAGGCTGGCCAGTGATACTTTCCTGGAACAGGTGATTTAGTTCCGGATATAACTTAGTCACAACATTAGGATTTCCACTATCTACTGAACCTTTAATAGCCATAAGATTTTTTTCTGCCTGCACCTGCACATCATTTCCCCCGTTTATAGCAAATACGGCACATGACACCTTGGAGAGATAGTCATCCGGGTTTGTTGCCAGGAAACTGCGATACCCCGGAGTTATCATAGCGTTGAACTGTGCACGAAGATAAGGTTCTTTTTCGACTTTCAGTTTGATCAAAATAGGAAGTTGTTCCCAGAGATAGGAGAGTTTATCACGTAAAGCTGTACGGTCATTTTCAGTGCCGGTCCACTTAAGCAGGCTCTCAAATATTTCTCTGTTTAAAATCTGAATCCTGTCAATTGTCTCAGGTTCAATCTTCTGATATTTCATTGAGTTCTCATTTTGATCTAATACAATGTCAATCCCGCTTGTGGCGGGGGCAGCCATGAGTACTATAAATTTCACATCATCATTCTCTACAGCAACCATAGGGGCAATAATACCACCTTCGCTATGTCCAATTAATCCTATTTTTGAACTATCAATCTCTTTGCGGCTTTTTAGATATTCAACGGCATTATTAGCATCGCTGACAAAGTCATTGATAGTTGCTTTCCCAAAATCTCCATTTGATTTTCCAACGCCACGTTTATCATAACGCAGAACAGCAAAGCCATTGCGTGTAAGGTGGTCTGAAATTACGAAGAAAGGCTTGTGTCCATAAACAGTTTCATCTCTATCGTTAGGGCCGCTACCCGCAATTAATACAACTGCCGGAAATACACCTGTACTGTCAGGTAAAGTTAATGTAGCAGAAAGTGAAATCTCAGAGTTGGGGTCATCAGTTATTATTACCTCCTCAGAAATATAGGGCAGGGGCTCTCGGGGTGTCTGAGGTCTGTGAATTACCTGTTCTGTGGATCTCCTCAATGTAAGTGGAAATGGAATTCCTCCTTGACTAAACGTACCACTAATTGAGTCGTTGTCAAGAACTCCTCTGTAATAAATTCCTAACCCTGTAGCTACTATTTCAATCTTGTTGTCTGAATATGTAGTTCTGGTAGTAGGTAAGCCATACGCACCCTGATCAGGACTATCCATTGTGGAAACAAGAACAGTGTCGTTCTTTGAGATATTAAAAACTAAGCGTAGTGAGGTGCCCTGTATATTTAAGCTGCCTGCCCAGCCACCTGTTATATCCTGAGAATATATTTTGCCGGCTGCTAAGAAGAGGAAGAGATATAAAATTGTTTTATTCATGATGATATGGCTCATTGTTTAAAATGGTCAACGCCCTGTAAAGCTGTTCAGTAAATATCATTCTTACCATCTGATGTGTGAATGTCATTTTTGACAGTGAAATCTTTTCATTCGCGACATCATATATATTCTTAGAAAATCCGTAGGGACCACCTATTAAAAAAACTAATCGTTTAGGTACCGAATGCATCTTCTTTTCGATGTAACCTGCAAATTCCGGTGAACTGTAATTTTTTCCCTTGTCATCCAGTAAAACAACATAATCGGTTGGTTCTATTGCTTTTATCAGTTTTTCGCCTTCCAGTACTTTCTGCTCGTCTTCAGAAACACTTTTTCTGTTTTTCAGATCAGGTAAATAAATAATTTCAAAGGGAATATAGTAGTTCACTCTTTTAATATATTCATCAATAATTTCCCTGAACAGTCTATTATCGGTTTTTCCTACTGAAAGTAAAGCTATTTTCATATGTATTTTATCCACAAACAATTAAAAACCATAGTTTAGTTACAAAAGTAGCCGATTATTTTGTATTTTTGTATTAATTATTTTAGTAAATTTATAACAAAACGGGTATTTACTTGTTTACTGTGAAATACCCGTAATTAATAGAACCCATTAGGTAATGGAAGTAGAAGATTTAATCAAAAACCTGATAGAATTGGCTTTTGCCGAAGATATTGGCGAGGGTGATCATACCACATTGTGCAGCATACCTGAATCAGAAACAGGAAGCTCAAGGTTATTAATAAAAGAGGAAGGAATTCTGGCAGGCGTAAATGTAGCTAAAGAAGTATTTAATAAATTTGATACAAGTTTAAAAGTAGAAGTTTTTATAGAGGATGGGTCACACGTTAAACCGGGTGATGTTGCTTTTGTAGTAAAAGGCAAGGTGCAGTCAATTCTGCAAACAGAGAGGCTTGTTCTGAACTTGATGCAAAGAATGAGTGGAATAGCCACAATTACCAACAAATATGTGAAGTTGCTCGAGGGAACGAATACAAAAGTTCTTGACACGAGAAAAACAACCCCGGGTATGCGAATGCTGGAAAAGCAAGCAGTAAAAATCGGTGGGGGAGAAAATCACAGAATAGGTCTGTTTGATATGATCCTGTTAAAGGATAATCATGTTGATTTTGCCGGAGGTATTGAAAATGCTATAATAAGGGCAAAACAGTATCTGAAGGAAAAAAACAAAGACTTAAAGATTGAAATTGAGGTGAGAAACTTTGAGGAACTCGATGAAGCACTTAGTGTAGGTGGTGTTGACAGGATAATGCTGGATAATTTCACTGTAGAGGATACAACTCGTGCGGTAGAAATTGTTAATGGGAGAGTTGAACTTGAGTCATCAGGAGGAATTACTTTTGAAACAATCAGGGACTATGCTTTAACAGGTGTGGACTATATTTCCGTGGGTGCTTTAACACACTCAGTCAAGAGTTTGGATATGAGTCTTAAAGCTGTATAGTATTAGAATGATAGAGAACGAAAACAAGCAAGAGCTGCTAGACAAAAGATATATGCGTATGGCCTATATCTGGTCTGAAAATTCATATTGTAAGCGTAGAAAAGTCGGTGCACTTATTGTTAAGGATAAAATGATAATTTCCGATGGTTATAATGGAACTCCATCCGGTTTTGAGAACATTTGTGAAGACGACGATAATAAAACAAAACCTTATGTTTTACATGCAGAGGCTAATGCAATCACAAAAGTAGCTCGTTCAAATAACAGCAGTAAAGGTGCGACACTTTATGTGACATCTTCACCATGTATAGAATGTGCAAAATTGATTATTCAGGCTGGAATAAAACGAGTTGTTTACTCGGATGCATACAGACTGAGTGACGGGGTTGATCTCTTAAGCAGAGCCGGCATTGAACTTGTAACCGTGGAACTGAACGTATAATAAAGATAAAGGTTTTAGATGGGTACAGAAAAAAGAAAAGGTACATGGTTGCCACTGTGGATTTCAATTGGTATAGCAATTGGTATATTTATAGGAAGTAAATATAGCATTTTTAGTACATCCGGTAATCTTGTCGGAGCAGGTAAAATTGATGCCGTATTAAACTATATACATGAATCGTATGTGGATACAGTAAACACTTATCAACTTGTTGAAGATGCTTTACCTAACATAATACAAGAACTAGATCCCCACTCAGAATATATTTCGGCTGCCGATATGAAAAGGGTAAATGAGTCTCTTGAGGGTCATTTTTCGGGGATAGGTGTTAGTTTCTATGTACTGAAGGATACTATAGTAGTTACAGGAATTGTACCCGGGGGACCTTCTGAGGCAGCCGGAATAATGCCTTGGGACAGGATTGTTATGGTTGATGATTCTGTTGTTGCAGGTAAGAATATCCGAAATGAAGAAGTTTTAAGAGTCCTAAGAGGAGAGAGAGGTACAGAAGTAAAGCTGGGTGTAAAGAGTGCCGGAAGTAATTACATGCATGATATCATTGTAACCCGTGGTGAGATACCGGTTAACAGCGTTAATGCAGCATATATGTTAACCGACAATATTGGGTTTATAAAATTGGGTGTTAATTTCGGATTCAATACATTTAGTGAATTTATTTCTGCAATATCCAAATTAAAAAACATGGGTGCCAGATCTTTTATTGTTGATCTCAGAGGTAACGCGGGTGGATCACTTGAAGTTGTGGTGGCAATGGTTAATGAATTTTTACAGAAAGGTGATCTTATAGTTTATGCTGAAGGCAGGAATTTTCCACGTACTGATAACTATGCAAATGGTTCAGGCACTTGTAAGGAAGATGACATAGTAATTTTGATTGACGAGCTAAGTGCATCTGCAAGTGAAATATTTGCAGGAGCTATTCAGGATCATGACAGAGGGTTGATTATTGGCAGACGTTCATTTGGAAAAGGTTTGGTACAGAGTCAGAGGAATTTTCCTGACGGATCAGCTGTAAGGCTGACTGTAGCAAGATACTACACTGCCTCAGGCAGATCAATTCAAAGGGGTTATGAGAAAGGCAGATATGATGAATATGAGATGGATGCTATCAATCGTTATATTCAAGGGGACTATGTTAATATAGATACTCTGAATAATCTCACGCCATTTAAGACTTTAGGAGGCCGAACAGTTTATGGTGGCGACGGAATTATGCCGGATGTGTTTATTTCACGTGATACAACAGGTTATAATTCATACTACAATACTGTAGTGAACAGGCGTTTAGATGAGGAGTATGCAATGGTGTATTCTGATATGAACAGGGACAAGCTGGACAGTTTTAATGCCTGGCAGGATCTCTATAAATACTTGCGTCAACAACCGCTCTTGCTAAACCTGGTGAGTTATGCCGATAATAATGGTGTTAGACGCAGGCCATATTATATACAGGAGTCGGCTGAATTGTTTGAGAATAATTTATATGCATACATAATAAGAAACTTCTTTGGAGAGGAAGCCTTCTGGGCTGCCTATTACAGAGAGGATCCGCTCTTACACAAAGGTGTTGAGCTAATTGAAACCGGTAAGACAAGAAAGGTAAATATTCTGAATGAGGAATTTAAATGAAAATTTAATTTACCTTTGCATTTTTATAGCTTTAATGATTCATAAATAAAATCTTTATGAGTAAGTTTATCCAAAACTACCTATCACGCAGAGTCCTTTCCAGAACAGCAATATTGGCTATAGATACTCTGATGATTGTTTTTTCCTGCCTGTTAATGTATTTTATAAGGTATGGGTTCGAAGGGCTTACAGCCGATATAAGAAGTGATGGCACTACAGTTTGTCTTTTTTTGATCTTCTTTAATATAATATCTTTTGTTACTTTACGCACTTTCAGTGGTATTCTAAGGTTTTCATCTTTTACAGATCTATTGAGAATTGTTTATGCACTTGGTCTCGGGTATGGTCTGACTTTTCTTACAGTTGTAGCTCTTAGGAGATACAACCTGGATTTTAATCTTGACAATCTCACTTTTATATCAATATTCTTCCTGAATACATTTTTAATGATCTTCTCACGTATATTAGTGAAAGAGGTATATGAAACTATTACAGGCAGTGATATAAAACCTATAAATGTCTTCATTTATGGAACAAAGGAGGCTGGGATTAGTGTAGCTAAAGCTCTTAAAGGAAACAGCGAGTTTAATTATCGAGTGCTTGGCTTTATCTCAGATGAAAGCCATATGATCGGTAAAGAGCTGATGGGTGTAACTATTTATGAAAATAATGAAAATCTTTTCAGGATTCTGGAAAGTAAAAATGTCCGTACAATTATTGTTTCTCCTCAAAAGATGGAAGAGATAAAAAATTCGGCTTTACTTGCTAATTTTGTAGATCATGATATCTCTCTTTTGACAACAGTTCCTATTAATGAATGGAATGGTTCACTGAGGAGTAAGGAACAATTAAAAGATATACAGATTGAAGACCTGTTGCCACGCGATCCTATTAAGATTTCTATGCTGGATATTGCTTCAAATATTGAAGGTAAACGGGTAATGGTAACTGGTGCCGCAGGTTCAATAGGCAGCGAAATTGTAAGGCAGGTCGCCTCTTTTAATCCTAATAGCATAATTCTTATTGATCAGGCCGAAACTCCGCTTCACAACCTGAAGCTGGAACTAAAAGATAAATGGAGAGATTTGCGTACAGAAATTATAGTTGCAAATGTGAGCAATCATTCCCGTATGGATAAGATCTTCTCAAAAACAAGACCTCAGTATATTTTTCATGCCGCAGCTTATAAACATGTACCAATGATGGAGGTAAATGTTTCAGAAGCAATTCAGACAAATGTTCTGGGAACAAAAATAGTTTCCGACTTGGCTGTAAAGTATAATGCAAACAAGTTTGTAATGGTTTCTACAGATAAAGCAGTTAATCCGTCTAATGTGATGGGGTGTTCAAAAAGGATCTGTGAAATTTATGTACAGTCTCTAGCTAAGAGGATTGAGAATAGCGGAGAAAAATCCACACAATTTATTACTACACGTTTTGGGAATGTACTCGGTTCTAACGGATCGGTAATACCACTGTTTAAAGATCAGATAAAGCATGGAGGGCCTGTTACTGTCACTCATCCTGAAATTATAAGGTATTTTATGACGATTCCTGAAGCTTGTCAGTTAGTTCTTGAGGCCGGTTCAATGGGTAAAGGGGGAGAGATATTTATTTTTGACATGGGCAAGCCTGTCAAGATACTTGATTTAGCAAAAAGAATGATTCGTTTATCAGGCTCAAAAAATATTAAAATTGAATTTACAGGCTTGCGAAATGGAGAGAAACTTTATGAAGAGCTCCTAAACCAAGCTGAACACACTAAACCCACTCATCATGAGAAAATAATGATTGCTAATGTTCGTGAGTATGAATATCACGAAATAAGTCAAATGATTGATTCACTGATCAAGGTCTCATATGAATATGATGAAATGAGAACAGTTAGAAAAATGAAGGAGATTGTTCCGGAATTTCAGAGCATAAACTCACCTTTTGAGGCAGTGGACAGAGTGTTGGAAAAGGTGTCTAAGGAAGCATTATAAGTCGCCCTGCATATCACAAAGTTTAGTGTAATATCCTCCTAGCTCGTAAAGAGAGGCATGTTTTCCCTGTTCAACAATCTCGCCTTCTTTCATTACATAAATTATATCTGCATTTCTTATAGTTGAAAGTCGGTGAGCTATTATAATAGTAGTACGATCTTTCATAAGTTTATCAAGAGCCTCTTGTACAAGTCGCTCTGAATCTGTGTCCAATGCAGAAGTAGCTTCATCAAATATAAGTATTTCAGGATTTTTCAGGATAGCTCTGGCAATACTTATTCTTTGCCTCTGACCTCCTGAAAGTTTTCCACCCCTGTCGCCTATATTTGTGTTGTATCCGTCTTCTGTGGCCATAATAAATTCATGCGCATTGGCAATCTTGGCAGCTTCAACTACTCTGCTCTCAGATACCTCTTTCATTCCAAATGCTATATTATTATAGAATGTGTCATTAAAGAGAATTGGGTCCTGATTAACGTTACCCATCAACGATCTTAGTTCTTGTATTTTTACATCTCTTATATTCACTCCATCAATATATATTCCTCCATCTTGAATATCATGGAATCTTGGCAGAAGATCAGCCATAGTCGACTTCCCTGATCCGGACTGACCTACCAGGGCTATTGTCTTGCCTTTTTCTATCGTTATATCAACTCCCTTTATAACCCAATCATTTGTGTACTTAAACCATACATTTTTATATTCAATTGCTTTATTGAATCTTAATTCAACAGGCTCTTCAGGGTCTGTAATTGGATTTTTGGCATCAAGGATTTTATCAATTCGTTCCATAGAAGCCAGTCCGCGCTGAACTGCATAAGCAGACTTTGAAAACTCTTTAGCCGGATTTATTATGCTGTAGAATATTGTGAGATAATATATAAATGTAGCAGCATCAATTACACTGCTATTACCGAGTATTAGTGAACCCCCAAACCACAGAACTATTGCAATAGTTATTGTACCCAACAATTCACTCATCGGATGTGCAAGCTGCTGTCGCCTTGAGATTCTGTTTGACATTCTTCTGAACTCATTGCTTCCTTTATGAAATCTTTTAGAAATCTTGCTTTCAGCCACAAAAGCTTTTATAACCCTTAATCCGCTTAAGGTTTCTTCTACCTGCGACATTAGCTCACCCCATTTGTTTTGAGCTTCAAAAGAGCTCTTTTTAAGGTTTCTGCCAACTCGACCCATCACATAACCCATTATCGGCAGAACTATCAGCACAAAAATAGTTAGCTGCCAACTCAAGATAGTCATCGTGGTAAGATAAATAAGTATAAGTATCGGATTCTTAAAAAGCATGTCAAGTGAGCTCATAACTGAGTTCTCCACTTCATTTACATCACCTGATATTCTTGAGAGGATATCGCCCTTTCTTTCTTCAGAGAAAAAAGCCAACGGCAAAGCAAGAATCTTGTCGTTTATATTATTTCGGATATCTTTAACCACACCTGTTCTGATTGGTATTATAAAATAGGAACCAAAATATGCCGAAGCGGTTTTAAGAAGAGTCATGACGATCAAAAATAGTGCGAGCATCATTAATGTATAGCTGCTGCCATGAGTCTCGATTAATTGTGTAATAAACCAGTTGACATTGTTGAGTGTGATATCTATAAATGAATACCCGGCATTATTCCATGGTATGAACTCAAATGTATCGTTGTTTACTTTAAATAATACCTGAAGAATAGGAATTATTGTAGCAAGAGAAAAAACATTCAGTATTGCTGTAAGCAGATTAAAGAAAAATGCCAGGAACAGATATTTCTTATATGGAGGTAAAAATCTTTTTATAATATGTATTATACCTTTCATTGATAGTGAAGTTTGTTGTTAAGTTAAATTGCGCTTGCAAATTTCGCGCAAGTTACACATAAAATATGATTTTTTGATAAGTTGTCTATTCCCTGTTACTATTATATGGATAGTAATAAAACACAGAATTCTTTGTGCTTTGTTCTTGCTTGATTCTTATCTCGTTCTTATCTCGTTCTTACAAACCTCGGTTTTGATTGAAGAATTTAAGATCCGGATTAGGACATTTCCAGAAGGATTTAATGTCTGGATACAATGCATAAATTGAAGTCATTTTACCTTTATGAAGTAAAAGTTGGGAAAAGTCACTTTTTCTTAAAAATATTATCCGCCTGATTATCATGCTTATGAGATATTAGCAGAAGAAAAAGTGAAGTTCTATTTGAAATTAACTGCTAAATAGTTTGCACGATAAAAAATAGTCTCTATCTTTGCACCCGCTTTTGGAAGGAACAATACTTTGAAAGCGAAAACAAGAAGCGATCTTTAGAAGATTTACATACAATTTTTTTAGACAAAGCAAGTACAAGAAATATAATCAGATTATAT
>JAQUIZ010000265.1 GCA_028683355.1 Fermentimonas sp. | reverse complement strand
GAAGTTCCTTTGAGATTTTCATTCATGACGATGCGGCACCTTGAGCAAATGGGCTTTAAATTAAGCGATATTCAACGCAAGATAGATAATGATTATACAGGTCTATTAATTGATGCTGTTATAGCAGGTGCGAAAACAGTTGACGTGGATATAACAAAGGATGATGTTATTCAATGGGTTGATGAGAACGGCTTCCTAAGCCCTACAGTTCAGAATGTTTTGGCAATGTTCCTTGAAAGCCAAACCAACGGTGTTCCTGTATCAAAAAACGTGAAAGCGGTGCAGGAGAAGAAAGCACCGCAGAAGAAGACGAAATAAGTTTTGATGAACAGCACACCTCGTTTGCTTTAGGTGAATTAGGTTTTCGCTGGGATGATCTTTACACGTTAAGCTGGGCGGAATACCTTATAAAATGCTTTGCTTGGTCGAGGATGGAGCGTAACAAATGGGAGCATACACGGCTGATAGCATTTGAATCAAAAGTCGGTTCACATTTGGATTACAAGACGTTACCGAAATCACTTAACGACTATCTACCACTTGACGGCAAGCAGACGAAAACAAAATCAATAGAGCATCAACAGGCAATGGAGGCATTGAGACGTGAGAGAGCGGAAGCGAAAGCGAGAGTAGAACAACTTAAAAAAGAACAGCAATGAGTTTTACAGCGGTCATATCGGCAAATATAAAAGACTTTGAAAGCAACTTGCAGAAGGCACAAAATCAAATGGATGCCTTCGACAAGAAGATAGGTGTCAGCGTTGCAAGCATCGGGCGGGCCGTTGAGGGAGTTGGCAAGAAGATGTCTATACTTTCCGCTGGATTGGTTGTCGCTGGTGGTAAGGCGTTCACTATGGCTGCTGATTTTCAGGATGCTATCGGAGCGACCGACCAGATTTTCAATGATGCGTCGGATACAGTTAACAACTGGGCAAAAAATCTATCTTCTGACTTTGGAATAGCGAAAGAGGAAGCGTTGAAGTACTCCAACCTGATGGGGTCGATGTTAATAAATATCGGTCAATTAACAGAGGAGCAAGCAGCGAAACAATCCGCAAAACTTATTGAGTTGGCAGGCGACCTTACCGCCATGTATGGAGGCACAACACAGGATGCGGTTAGAGCCTTGACGGGAGCGTTAAAAGGCAATAACACTATGCTGGATAATTACGGCATGGCGGTCAATGATGCACTTGTAAAACAAAAAGCATTTGAGTTAGGGTTATCTTCGGGAACAGGCGAATTAAGTTTACAGGCAAAGCAGGCTGCGACACTGGCACTCATTTGGGAGCAGACTGGGGCAGCGCAAGGACAAGCAAGTAGGGAGGCGGACACGGCAAGTGGGGCAATGCGAGCGTTATCGGTTGAGGTCAAAAATCTTTCCACTGAAATAGGAGAGGTATTGTTGCCTATCATTACCCCAATAATAGCAAAAATCAAAGAATTTGTTTCAGGATTAAGGGAGTTATCGCCTGAGATGTTGAGAATTGGAGTTGTCGTTGCAGGCGTTGTTGCTGCAATAGGACCACTTTTGATAATGATAGGAAAGATATTACAAATGTTACCTCTCATAAAAGTGGCTATTGGTGCGTTAACAGGTCCTATCGGTTTAGTAGTTGGCGTAGCAACAGCAGGTATTATCACGATTATTAAAAATTGGGATATGCTTAAAAATTCAGTCGTAAAAGATATTGAATTTGTTAAAAACCAATTTGAGACTACTAGCAATTTCATAACTAACACTCTTAAAGGAGATTTTAAAGGCGCATGGGCAGATATTAAAGCAGGGTTTAATGATGCTATTGATTATTTTAAGCGCAGATGGAGTGAGATAAAAGAACTATTCGGAGGAGGAGGCGTTGACGGTAGCGCAGTCGCAGGCGTTGGGGCTGGAGCACTCGGGCAGTTTTCAAATGAAATAGAAAAAACTAAAAATGAAATAGAAAAAACTAAAAATGAACTAGGAGGAACAAAAACAGTATTTGAAGATACACGCAATACTTTTGATAAGTTTATAGAATCTACTAACTCAATAAATCAAGCTGTTTTAGTTGCTACACAAACAATAGCCAACTTAAAACAAAGAATTTTAGATTTACAAACTGGAAGAATATTCTCAGAAGATGTTACAGGCGAAATAATCGACCTTAAAAATGTAATAAAAGAGCTCGAGACAGGGCTTGATACGCTTACACGTAAAACATGGAATGTTGATTTTAAAATCAATAATAAACCTCCTTCAGTAGAGGGCAAAACGATAAAAGACGAATTTTTAGGAGTAATAACAGATAGGTTTAACGCCACTATTGAAAAAGCTCAGCAGTTTTCTCTTGGAATAAATAATACAATGACAGGATTGGTTAATAATATCTCAGATGCTTTTGGGCGTTCATTAGGAAATAAAGATGTTAAGTTCGGAGATGAATTGCTAGGAGTTTTAGGTAGTCTTTTACAAGAATTGGGTAGTATGGCCGTTGCTTTTGGTGCTTGGTCATTAGGGATGCAGCCCCTTTTAGGAAATCCATTATCAGCCCCTGCAGCTATTGCAGCGATGCTGGCAGGTGCCGCAGCTATTGCAGCAGGCGCAGCAATAAAAGCCAATAAGGCCACATCGTCATTAAGTGGCGGTGGCGGCACAGCATCATACAAAGCCACATC
>JAQUIZ010000264.1 GCA_028683355.1 Fermentimonas sp. | reverse complement strand
CATTAATGATATCCAATCCTGCATTTATCCTACCTGCGTTATTTGCCGAGAAGTATGGAACTCCATTTACTAAGGTTTCACAGGTTTCAAATTCATTCCCTTCAAGGGTTTTCCCAAATAGCTTAAATGTTACATATTTGAACTTTCCGTTAACTCTTTTGTCCACCTCTGCCATTTTCAACTTATTGAATTGAAGTAGCTTAAATTCGATCCTTTCTTGCTCAGTGAGCGCTTGAGATAATACTCTCTGCTCATTCGTTAACTCATCGATTCTTTTAAACGAATTTTCTATTTCAACCTTTTTATTTAATTCAATTGAAAGCTTTACTATCTCATCATTAATCTGTGCTTTCTTTTCTGTCAGGTCTGAGTTGTCCTGTTTAACTTCTTCGATTTTAATTGATTTGATCCGCTCATTTAACTCTACCCATTCAGGGATGTTTTCTTTAATTACCGTTTCAGCTTCAACCTTAACCGGCTTCATTTTGGAAAAAGCTTCATAATCCTCCTTCAAGCTATTATAGTCTGTGGTTAAAGATTTCAGCTCTTCTTTGAAAGTTTCAAGCAATGCGCTCTTCTTCTCAATATTTACTTTGACTTTAATACCCTTCTCATTGATTTCTGTAAGCCTTTTGATTTTCTGAGAATTGAATTCATTCTCTGCGTCTGTCATGCCCTGTGAGAATTTGAATAATGCTTCGCTGTCTGAGCATTCATGTTTATAAAGTGGACAAATAAGGCAGCCATCTTTTTTAGTATAGATGTTACTATTCTCTGCTTTCCATTGACTTACAAGTGCTTCTCTTTGAGAATTAAGCTTTGTGATATCCACACTTATTTCTTCAAGATCTTTCTGTTTTTCTTTAATTCTGCGCTCTGCCCTATCTACTTTATCCTTTTTTTCATTAAGAACAGATTCATAATTATAAAAGTCTTTATTCTTTTCACTTGCAACTCTAGTAGCTTCTAGTCCGGCTTCGATCACTATATCTTGCTTCTTAGCCTCCAGTTCACCTATTTGCCTTCTCTTTTTGTTTGCTTCTTCAATTTGAGACTTTACAGATTCTTGCCTGTCAGATATAAGTTTATCTATCTTAATTAGCTCCGTTTTTTTAGTTTCGATTTTTTCCTTGATTAACTCAAAGTCTACAGCCATAGGCATTTCCCTTTTTATCTCATCAATTCTGATGGGTATCTCCTCTTGCGCTTCTTTAATACGCTTCTTCTCGGCTGCAATACGCCTCTTTATATCCTCGCTTGATGAAGTATTAAGCAATTCTACTATCTCGTCTAATCCTTTGCCCTGTGAGGCTATCTCATCATTTGAAATATCTCCTGCAAGCGATACAAGTATATTTCTGCGCTCTTCTTGCTTTAATGTGTGAAAGTGATTTGTGTTAGTGATGAGCTTAAAAAGTTTCTCATCTACAATGTCATTCACTCTCTTTTGGTATTCACCAACTGAAAGCGGAACACCATCAAAAAAACATTTTGTTTCATGCCCCTTTAGATAATCATGTTCTTGACCTCTTGGTTTAACCCAGTTCTCTCTCAACACCCTTTTTAATGATGTTATGGATCCGTTGATCTCTAATTCGCCATATACTTCGTGATCCACCCTTTCAATTACATCACCATTCTCATCCAATGTTTTAATCTGAAAGTCGGCACTACCCAAACTGTCTTTCCCGAATAACAGCCATGACCAAGCGTCAAAGATTGTTGATTTGCCGGAAGTGTTCCTTCCCGAAATTTCAGTTCTGTCTCCAAAATCTACTTCAAATTCTTTGAATCCCTTGAAATAGACCATTTTCAATTTTTTTAATTTAATTACTTTTTCCATGTGTGTATTTTTTATTTTTTGTATAATTCTAATGCTTTATCTGCATCAACTACTATTTTACGCCCAACCTGAGTTAAGGCTTTCTTTATCTTTCCGCTATTCTTAATCCTCTGCGCTGTGGATATGGAGCATCCAAACAATTCAGCAATACCTTTTATTCCATACACCAATCTCTTCTCTTCTCGCTTGACTATTGGCGCATCTTTTTTCAATAGAGTTTTTAACTCCCCCACCGTTAAATCAATTATTCGTGTATCGTCTCTCATACCTTTGAAAGTTTTTCGCAAGACTTATGAGCCTGCATTAATACCATTTCTAAATCTGTGATAGTAAATGGCTCTCCCATGAAGTTCGTCCTGTCAATTACATTACCATCCTTGAAAATTATTATCTCATAATTAGCAAAATCCACTACTATACTCAATCTATTGTGAATCTTGAACTCCATTGTTCTCCCTGCTGTATCAAATACAGTTTCATGTTTAAATACTGTCATACAATTTGTTTTTGTGTGCGTACCCAATGAACTCCTCTAATGAGTGTAAATTAAGCTTACGCAATGAATTTTTTCTATGGTTGTTAACTGTGTGAATTGAGATAAATAATCTTTCAGCTATATCTTCTGTTGCCACATTGTTATAATATAACTTCATTACCTCCTTCTCCCTGTCTGATAATTTCGTGTTAAACTTTGGCTGACAAATGATTTTGTAATATTTGCACTCTGCCATTAAAGGGCATTTCACTAATTCGAAATTTAATACGCCTTTATTAAAATCAACCCTACTGTCATTCTCCCCAAAACAACAATTTACAATAC
>JAQUIZ010000263.1 GCA_028683355.1 Fermentimonas sp. | reverse complement strand
AAGATTATTGCATAGCATAAAGCTAAGCGAATAGAAAAGCATCTGTTTTCAATGGGCAGGTGCTTTTTTTATGCCCATATTTAGGGGGAAGATAGATGAAAATACCAATCTTATCTGGTTTGTTAAACCCCCGAGCCAGTCCGGTGAATAGCCTGTATGGCAGCGCTTACAGCTTTTTCTTCGGCAGTACATCCAGCGGCAAAGCCGTAAATGAAAGAACGGCCATACAGACCACTGCTGTGTATAGGATCTTAGAAAAATTGAGCAGGAATTAGATACGTATCTTTATTCGTGAGCATCAATATTTACAAAACCTTTACTGTTCAGTCAATGGATTTTAACACTCAAGGAGTAAACTAATAACGAAAGGAGGTGATGAGAAATGATGAAAATGGAAGCAGACCTGCACATTCATACTACTGCCAGCGGTCACGGATACAGCACCATCAAGGAAAACGTGGAAGCAGCCAGTGAAAAGGGTCTCAAGACGATTGCGATTACTGATCATGGTCTAAGAATGCCAGGGGCTCCTCACTGGTATCATTTTACGAACTTGATATCTCTTCCTCGCGTGATGCAAGGGGTAGAGGTTTTAAGGGGAGTAGAGGCTAATATCCTGGACTCAGAAGGCAATATTGATATGCCCAATGCTGTAATTTCCGAATATCTGGATATTGTTTTAGCTGGATTCCATGATGGGACCGGATATACCGGCACAACTATGGAGGAAAACACGAAAGCGATGGTTGCCGCAATTAAAAATCCCCACGTACACATTATCACGCATCCAGGAAATCCTAAGTTTCCAGTTGATTTGGAAACAGTAGTACGGGCCGCCAAGGACTGCAACAAAGCATTGGAGCTTAACAACAGTTCATTTAAAGTTCGACCAGGCAGTTTCCCTGTGTGCAGTCAAATTGCCAAGCTGGCCAAGAAGTACAATATTTTGGTAAGCATAAACAGTGATGCCCACATTTGTTACAATGTTGGGGAAAATGCCAAAGCGGTTGCTTTAGCCTCCAAGGAAGGCATACGAAAGAACCAAATAATAAATTCTTCCTCAAGTGAGATCAGTGAATATCTTAACTGGCACAAGCAGCAATCCAA
This sequence comes from Fermentimonas sp., assembly GCA_028683355.1. Taxonomy (GTDB): domain Bacteria; phylum Bacteroidota; class Bacteroidia; order Bacteroidales; family Dysgonomonadaceae; genus Proteiniphilum. Next base: position 1,558 of record JAQUIZ010000263.1, on the reverse strand, counting down.
ACTGGTTTACAAAAAGGCCCAGTAGGATGGTTGTCTTATCTTATACATAGGAATTTCATCAAAGATTTTTATACGCTTTTAATTAAGAAGACAAACCCGGCCAAATTAAAATCGGGTTTGCTTAATTTTCTTAAGAACATACCACCTATGGCAATGGGTTTGAAAATACATCCTAGGCCGTAAAGAATTGCGAAAGGAGACGAATATAATGAAGGAAAAAATTAAGGCGGCTTTTATCTGTGTGCACAATTCATGCCGCTCCCAGATGGCCGAGGCGCTCGGAAAGCATTTTGCCAAAGATGTTTTTGAGAGCTATTCTGCTGGAACAGAGACAAAGCCGCAGATAAACCAAGATGCAGTCCGGATCATTAAGCAAATATACAGCATTGATATGGAAAAAGAACAATACTCAAAAATATTATCAGACATTCCTCAGGTGGATATAGTCATTACAATGGGGTGCAATGTGGAGTGTCCTTATCTGCCCTGTAAATATCGAGAGGATTGGGGACTCGATGATCCAACCGGGAAAAATGATGAAGAATTCATCCGGACAGCAAAAATAATTGAGGATAAGGTTATGAATCTTAGGGACAGGATATTAAGTAATGAAATATTTTCAACAACAAATGCCTAAATTAGGGGGATTAAGAGCCGCATTAGATTTCGATCCCCTTTTTGGTGCAAGTGCAACATCCTGATAACAGACCTTGAAAAATGGAATCATGGTATTCGATTTGAGGCAGCACTATCAGCAGGGGAGTGTTGAAAGCAAATTAGGCATCTGAATAAAGCGTGATGAGAATTTACGGCTACGAAAAACGGAGCTATTTAGGAGGCTGACTATTAGCTCCGTTTCGTGTAAGTTTTGGTCTTTGTCGCAACCGATATGTTCCAGACCGATATCAATCATGATCAGGTCTATTAAATTGGGATCCACTTCTTCATCCCCCCTTTTGATATTCATCTAATCAAATTGTACAACCTAAATGTTTATATAATGAGAAAATTTCATACTTGAAACCCTAATAAAATAGGGACTTTGTGAAGTAAAAATAAAGGCTTCACCCCTGCTTTTGTCGAATTTATAAGGTACCCAAAACCCAAACCCAAACAAACAGAAAGAGGTGAAGTTACCTTGTATATTCGACAACAATGCCTTTATTCCTTTGAGGATGCATTAAAAATGCAAGCTCAGACCAGATTGGAGAAAATTTTTGTCACCCTTGATTTAACACCGTTTGTGGCCAAAATACCCATTAGCTATCGTGGTGGTCCTGATGGCTATGATAACCAAAACAAACTTAGAGCAGTTATCGCAGCCAAGCTGGAACAGATACCTACTGCTAAGTATTAACGGAAAGCCTAAGTCGGGTTAAAAAATAGCAAAATCATCTACAAGGGAGTAGTGTCTCTTTTTAGTTTAATCGTATTAAAATAATCTATCAGAAGCCTGATGATAAAGAATCCGCTGCCTAGTCAACGGCAGTAGTAAAAATAACTTGTTTGAAATTCTAATATTTTTGGAGTAATGAAAGACTCTCAGACGATAAAATGA
>JAQUIZ010000095.1 GCA_028683355.1 Fermentimonas sp. | reverse complement strand
TATAAAAAGATCATATTTGATTTTTTAGCCAATCCTGAGTTTCCTTTAGTCTATAGGAATTCCCATTCATGTTAATCATATAGGATTTATGGGTAAGCCGATCGATCATGGCAGCGGTCATCACCGGGTCCATGAATATTTCATCCCATCTTTCAAAAGACAGGTTGGTAGTAATTATGGTTGATTTTCTGCCGGCTCGTAATGATAGATTAGTAAAAAGAAGCTCCGAACCCTCCTTGTCAAAAGATATGTATCCTAATTCATCCGCAATAACCAGGTCATATTTCTCAAACTTGTTCTCATAAGCCCTCAAAGTCTTAGCCGATCGGCTCTCCTTTAGCTGATTTATCAGTAATGGAACGGTTGTAAAAAGTACTTTGTAACCTTCCATACAGGCCTTAATGCCTAGACCAATAGACCTTTGGCACTCGCAAAAACAGACATTTGCAGCAAACTAATTCAATATGTTACCGTATTAGAATATAATGATTTAGATTCCAACAGAGTGCCGGAAGCGTTATAAATTTTAGCGGTAGCGCATACCCGATAGGTGCCATACACAACGTAATAATTCTCTTCTACAGCGGCGATGGAGACCCCGGTCGCTGACGCGGACCACGACTTGATTGTACTCCAGCCGCTGCTGGTGGATTTTTGCAATTCGACTGTCAGCCTGGTTGTGTGCGAACTGTCGTAAGCTGAAGCAAGCCCTGTGCAGGTGGCTTTCCCTGACGAGTTGATCGATAGGCCCGGACTTAACAACGAAATGTACGTGAATTGAGGAGTTATCACTCCTTGTGTCCCTGTGTTTTTTGTCCCGTCAGCCGCGTAAGCCGGAACTACGGCAAAAACGGCCATAAAGACGAGAATACCCATGCAGATGAACTTTTTCATACAATAAAAACCTCCTTTAAAATATCTTTCAATAGTAAAGACAACCAAAGGAGGTTTTTGCAACAATATTTTTCCATTTTTTAAAATATTTTTTCCTTCGTTACTCTATATATTTCACTCCTTCCGCCATCTTTACCACCGTGTCTTTCTCCGTCTGTCCCCGAATCATGAACATACGGTTATTCATTTGCCAGATGATTGTAACCAGGGAGTCTTTCGCGACCAGCGTTCCCTCATGCCCGTTGATGTTGACTGTTTCAAAGACGGCAGCGTTTTCCGTATCCAGCGCCGGCTTGTTGCCTTCGCTTAATTCCGTATAAGTGATCAACGAACCCTGCTGATTTTTAAATTCTATTCTTCTTAAAAGCTCGCCGTTGGAACTAGTACTGACTTCATATCCGGCTGGTATATAGGTCGGCACATAAGCTTTGCGCCAGTCGACGGTTGTACTGCCACCATCCGAACCGTTGTCATTGTTCTGTAATTCAAAGGACGTATATTCCTGTTGGATATCAATCAAAAAATTCAGCACCCTAACCCTAAATGCCTGCACGGTCATCACGGTGGTGCATAATAGAACCAGTATAATCAGCATAGCTACAGCCATTCTGTTTAATGCCGTCAAAATGCGCTGCCTTCTGGCATAAGCCTTCGGCTTTTTCAGATGAGCATCCAGTTGTTGACTGAATTTTTGGATTGCCTGCTGGGAAGGCTGAAATTCTGGATCGTTTTTCAGCTTTTCTGCTTCCTCCAGGAAGAGCTGGCCTTCTTTCTCCGCAACGTCGTGCATGACCAATTTGAACAGACTGTCTTCATATTCCTCATAAAGTCTTTTCCTAATTTGTTCCGGGCTGTTATTCGGCACGCGTACTCATCTCCTTATCCATGAGTTTTTTGGCTTCTCTTCGGGCTTTGGTCAAATATTGCCGGACACTGTCGGGAGCTATTTTTAAAATTTCCGCTATTTCCCTATCATGCATTTCCAATATGTACTTAAAATACAACAGATCTTTCTGCTTCTCCGGAAGCTTTAATATGGCATTCCCCAGCTCTGCTATTTCTTCCTGATGGATGATCCGGTCTTCTACGTTATCCTCCAGGCTGGGTATCCTCTCCGCCGGATCCATGTATCCTTCATAAGACCCATGTTTTTTCTGCACATCCCGATGTTTGATAAAGTTGATTGCCACGCTCCTAGAAGTATAGACAACATAAGCGACCAATTTGCAACTTCAAAAAGTTCGAATTAAAGAAACTTTTTCAATTAATTGTCATTTTTTATTGTGTCTTCATATACAAATAAGTGAAGTCTACGATCGTTTTATGACCTTCAGGAAATGAATATCCGGCAAGCAGATCATCCAGTTTCTTTGTTTTGATGTTATAGTCGTAAAGGCTGAACTGATTATGTGAATTTCTGCCGAGTATGTATAAATGCTCCGCGTCGTGTCCAGGATGAATCGACTGGGGTTCCAGTAATCCTTCAACATAAAATGGGGCAAGCTTACCGCTGCTGATTGTTAACATCTGGATTTGCCTATTCCCGCTGCTGGTCATACTATCGTTTGTTATCATCAGAATGTGATCTTTATCAATCTGCCGGGTCTGTCTTATCTCAAACGCATCTGTTTCATATATCACATTGGCTTCCGAAAAATCCGGATTCATCAAAAGTATTTTCTTGGGACGAATGAATGTCTCTTCACGCACTTTTGGACTACGCATTTCTTTATCGGAACAGGTTAAACAGAGTAATTTATTGATCATCGGGCTATATGAGAACGAATGGAACCAGGTATCGTCATCAGATTGATTATAATATCTGATATCGTGATGGACGGGATCTATAATAGCCGGTTGAAGAACTGTCTTACCTTGTGGTGCTATGGTACCAAGCAACTTCCCCTTTACGAATAATAAGTCATTAAACAGCATCTTATCATCAGTTATCTGCTCGGACTTACCACTTTTTATATCATAAACAAACAGATTATCAAAAAGCTTATTATTGCTCCCTGAGTAATAAATCTTTTGGTTCTTAGCATCCATAGCAGCCACCGGATATAGAGCAGACTGACCAAGGTTATGGGTTTCAATTATTTTATGATCCGCTATGGAATATAAATAAAAGATGATTTCAACACCCTCGCTGTTGTCTTTATGATTTACATAGCGTGTTCCAATAATTTGAAGATATTCCCCGAGAGGTTTGATTGCCGAATTATGCTTACCATTTACGTTCATAGATTTAATCCCTTGTACGATACCAAAGATTATTGCTAAGCAGACAATAATTATTAGGCTGAATTTAATTTCTTTTTTTAACATGGTTTTACTCACCTTCTTTATAGATGCTACGGAACATGATTATAATATCAATCATGTTCCGCAGCTATTTAATGGTACAGTAAATGGTTTAATACGGTCTGCTTTGATCAGAAAAACGTTTGTGGTAATATCTAACCTGATAGACAGATGTAACAGATTGATCCTCCGCAAAGTTTCGGAGATTACTTAATCCCCAGATGTCAATACATGCATCAGGTAGACCGCCGACACTAGCTTGATAAAAAGTAAAGACATGATTAGTGTTAAGATTTCTGATGCTTACATCTTTATCGCCTACTCTTGAATAATCAAGATTGATTTGTGTAGCACAATCGCCGTTCTTCAATGTATTGTCCCTATTACCTGTAGAACCGGTAAAATATGTTGCCCTGCCTACACCCAAGAAACTGTCATCAGACGATTGATAAGTAATTACGTTATTGTGTGCTCCATAAGGTTGTCCATACACAGGAGCGGCTCTCGTTATTAATTGATTGCTGTCGGTGGGAATATTGTGAATGGAATAACCGGAAGGATCGTCCGCATCGGGATAATATATATTATTGATATCACCCGTAATCTCGTCATAAACAACTTTCATTCCCGGATATATTGTTGGCTGGAATGGTGTTTTAGTAAGTGTTTCAGGTACTATCTGTTCTTTAAGGCCACTGACCAATCGGTTTTCCCATTCTGCAAGTTCTTTTTCAGCCGCAGTCATATCATCTGTTATGGGAACCGGCTTCAAACATTTCAGAATGGAATCTTTTATGGAATCTTCTGTCTCTACGTTTTGTTGAGTCTCATTTTCAATATAACCGCCTTTAATTACTTTTGGCTGAAGCTGGCTATCATATATGATGACCGAACCCGGCATCATCTTTTGTGGTACTTCCGTTACGTTACTCGCATATATTGTATCGTTCGTTAAAATTATTGTACCGAATAACAATGCACTGATTAACAATAGTGAAAAACACTTTTTCATGTTTATGCTCCTCCTTTAAATATAAATTAGCTTAATTCTAGGAATACCACCCTCATAGGCACCACCTCCTATCTCACGACATCCCCCTACCACTAATTGGTCTCTGATCAACAGCAAGGCAGATAATTTTCTCATAAAAACCTCCTTATCTGCACATTTACAACCATATTTATTGATGATGATAGCAAACTCATTCAATATAGCACCGTATTAGAATAAAACGATTTACTTTCCAACAGAATGCAGGAAGCATTATAAACTTTAGCAGTAGCGCATACCCGATAGGTGCCGTGGACAACATAATAATCCTTTTCTACTCTGGCGACGGAGGTCCCGGTCGCTGATGCGGACCACGTCTTGATTGTGCTCCAGCCGCTACTGGTAGATTTTTGCAATTCGACTGTCAGCCTGGTTGTGTGCGAACTGTCGTAAGCTGAAGCAAGCCCTGTGCAGGTGGCTTTCCCTGACGAGTTGATCGATAGCCCCGGACTTAACAACGAAATGTACGTGAATTGAGGAGTTATCACTCCTTGTGTCCCCGCGTTTTTTGTCCCGTCAGCCGCATAAGCCGGAACTACGGCAAAAACGGCCATAAGGACAAGAATACCCATGCAGATGAACTTTTTCATACAATAAAAACCTCCTTTAAAATATCTTTCAATAGTAAAGACAACCAAAGGAGGTTTTTGCAACAATATTTTTCCATTTTTTAAAATATTTTTTCCTTCGTTACTCTATATATTTCACTCCTTCCGCCATCTTTACCACCGTGTCTTTCTCCGTCTGTCCCCGAATCATGAACATACGGTTATTCATTTGCCAGATGATTGTAACCAGGGAGTCTTTCGCGACCAGCGTTCCCTCATGCCCGTTGATGTTGACTGTTTCAAAGACGGCAGCGTTTTCCGTATCCAGCGCCGGCTTGTTGCCTTCGCTTAATTCCGTATAAGTGATCAACGAACCCTGCTGATTTTTAAATTCTATTCTTCTTAAAAGCTCGCCGTTGGAACTAGTACTGACTTCATATCCGGCTGGTATATAGGTCGGCACATAAGCTTTGCGCCAGTCGACGGTTGTACTGCCACCATCCGAACCGTTGTCATTGTTCTGTAATTCAAAGGACGTATATTCCTGTTGGATATCAATCAAAAAATTCAGCACCCTAACCCTAAATGCCTGCACGGTCATCACGGTGGTGCATAATAGAACCAGTATAATCAGCATAGCTACAGCCATTCTGTTTAATGCCGTCAAAATGCGCTGCCTTCTGGCATAAGCCTTCGGCTTTTTCAGATGAGCATCCAGTTGTTGACTGAATTTTTGGATTGCCTGCTGGGAAGGCTGAAATTCTGGATCGTTTTTCAGCTTTTCTGCTTCCTCCAGGAAGAGCTGGCCTTCTTTCTCCGCAACGTCGTGCATGACCAATTTGAACAGACTGTCTTCATATTCCTCATAAAGTCTTTTCCTAATTTGTTCCGGGCTGTTATTCGGCACGCGTACTCATCTCCTTATCCATGAGTTTTTTGGCTTCTCTTCGGGCTTTGGTCAAATATTGCCGGACACTGTCGGGAGCTATTTTTAAAATTTCCGCTATTTCCCTATCATGCATTTCCAATATGTACTTAAAATACAACAGATCTTTCTGCTTCTCCGGAAGCTTTAATATGGCATTCCCCAGCTCTGCTATTTCTTCCTGATGGATGATCCGGTCTTCTATGGCATCATCAGGGCCGGGAAGCTTTTCCAGCAGATCCATGTCTTCTACATAATAGGCATGTTTTTTCTGTACATCTCTGTGTTTTATAAAGTTGATTGCCACACTCCTGGAAGTATAGACAACATAAGCGACCAATTTGCAACTTTCAAAAGCGCGAATTAAAGAAATTTTTTCAATTAGTTTGATAAAAGTATCGTTGGTCAAATCCTCCGCATGGCTCGTATCATGGGTAATATTGTAAACGATCTTGCGTACCAGACCATAATAATCGTTTTATAAATTCAGCATAAAAGCTTTATCGTCATCGCTTTCCATGGCGGCGATTACCATCATGATCATCAAATCACATCCTTTGTTATGATTATACAACCATTAGATGAGAATTGACGACAAAAAATGAAGAAATACCCAATAGTTTTTAAAGTGAGGACTGCTGAAAATTTTTTTTAAAAATAATGTTGCAAAAATGATTTTAAGTTGTCTTTATAGATAAGAAATTCTTTGAAAGGAAAATATTAAACTATACCACTTGCAGTTAGGTTGGACAAGAAGTACTAACATTCCGTCCGAACAAGTTATTTTTGATGCTTTAAATTTTAATAACCGAGCAGGTTATTTTCAAGTCAGCCTTTAAGGTTTGATTCAGTAGTTGATTGAAAGAAGGTGAGGCCTTTGATTGTTTAATAAATCCGTAACGTGTTGAAATTTTTTTTGGATAAGGAGTGAATTGTATGTTAAAAAGATAGGGTAAAAGTAAAGTTGCAGTACTTATATTATGTTTAACAATGTTATTGGGAATCGCATCATTTGCAATGGCAGGAGTTGCTTCTGCTGATAATGCTACTACCAGTGATGGAACCCAGAGTTCCAATAGCAACATAACAGACAGTGGTTCTATAATTAAACCAATGTGGATGAATCAATTTCATGTTACAACATCAGTTCTGAATGTTAGAAGTGGAGCTGGAACTAGTTATGGAGTTGTTGGGACCTTATATCAAGGTAATACAGGATTTTTATATGATGCGAGTGAAATACAGGCCGATGGATATACTTGGGTCCCAATATATAATTCCAGTCATACTGCTCGTTGGGGCTGGATAGCAAAACAATATATTCAAATAGATGGATAGCTTTTATTATCTTTCGAATATACCAAATAGCTAGTAACACTTTGTTTATAATTAAACAATTATTTTAAGTTGGGAACTCTGATCTGAAATACTATAGGCTGTTTTAGATCAGGGTTCTGACTTGTGATTGCCTCCTAAGCTATGACTAGTTCCAAAAACGATAAATTGAGAGGTGTTCGCGATGAAAGACGTGGTAAAATCAAGAAATGGTGGAGATATAAGTGTGAAGAATAACGGTAAATTGATAATTTTGTTCTGCTTTTTAATACTGTTTATAATTTTTTGTGCAATTACTGGATGTAGTAGGCAAGATCAGGATGCGACCGATTCAGCTAGCATGAAAGCTTGCTCTGTAGATGATGCTATTGCTGCTTCTGATATAAATAGGATCATGGATACTATTAGTGTAGTTTCTTCATATAAGCGCAGGATGGGTTCCCAGGGAGAAAAAGATACCTATAATTATTTGAAAAAATTGTTGGAATCATACGGCTACTCAACTACGACCCAAATTTATCCTTATGATTTACAAAAGGAATTACCCAGGAATTATAGAGATGCTAAGGATACATCGTTTTGGTATGTAGATGTAAGTGATGCTAAAAAAGACGGTGAAAGCCAAAATCTAATAGCTATCAAAAAACCTTCAAAAGCAAATGTTGGCAATATTGTTGTAGTTAGTGCTCATTATGATGATACCGGGTACGGCGCAGTTATTGATAATGCCACCGGTGTATCTGTGCTTATGGAAGTAGCCAGATTAACAGCGAATTTAGACCTCAATACAGAAATAAGATTTATACTCGTTAGTGGCGAAGAATTTGGCCTTAATGGCTCGCGTTATTACGTTAGCAAATTAAATGAGCAAGATAAGCAACATATCCTGGCCAATATTAATCTTGACTACGTTGGAGAAAAAGGCGACAATAATCTAATTTTAGCTACTATTGATGGTAAAGAAAACGCAGCCTCTGATCTATTTAGAGAATTTTCGCAAAAAAAAGAAGTATCCATTATTAGAGGTCCACTAAGCGACTATATATCTTTTGCAAGGGCAGGAATTCCATCCGTATCTTTGGGTCAACTCCCTACACCAATCAAAATGGAAAACATTTACTCTGTAGACATAGATAGAGAAAAGGCAGTTGTCGAGATTGAAAAATCTCGATTAGATGAGGGTAGATTAAAGACAAGTGTTGGTATGGTAATTAAGGCTTTGAGTCGGGATACAGGAATTTGAACTATACTTATATTTTAAATTCCGAGAGAGCGTTGTCCGTTATTTCAAAGAATATCCCGAAAATGAAGATCTATCTTTTCAACAGTTTGAAATACTCACTCAAAACTTCCTTGGGGTAGCTAGGCTTAAAACCGATGAACTACGTATAGATTCCACATTAATTAGCCCCAAGTAACTTCAGGCAAGACATCTGTTATAATTCCAGATGGCATAAATACCTTGTCCGCAGATGAAAATAAGAAGCTGAATACCAATGAAAGGATATCTCTTACCCCACGCCCAATTGGATCACAAGAAGATTATGAGCGCATACCCAATACAGTCACTTCGGGTAAGACATCTTTGGTGAGTCCGGATAATATTAACTCCTTGCCCACGGATGAAAGCAAAAACGACGCTCTTACCTCAACTATGGATACTGTACCTGCGGGCAAAACGCCTTCTGTAAATCCGGATGATAGTAATTCCCTGTCCACGGATGAAAACAAAATGATGCATACCATAGAAAAACTAACGCTTGCCATGCGCCCAATTGGGTCGAAAGAAGAAAAAGCGGCCTGCGGGGATTTAAAGTTGGAGTTGGAAACATACGGCTATCAAACCGAAGTCCAGGAATTTCCCTATATCGTACAGAGCATTAAGCTCAGGAACACACCTTTTGCAGAAGGAAGATTTTGGGACTTTAATATTGGACAGCCGGATGGAACCAGTCAAAACTTAATTGGGATAAAAAAACCAACTATCCCGGCCAGTAAAGATATAATCATCGTAAGCGCCCACTATGATACCACCATTCGCACCACCGGCGCCATAGACAATGCATCCGGAGTGGCGGTGCTAATGGAAGTGGCACGGAATACAGCAAATCTCCCCAGCAATATTGAGGTGCGTTTTTTATTATGCGCCGGAGAAGAGAATTACTTGTATGGGTCCCGCTACTATGTGAATAGCTTAAGCGACGATGAGCGCCGGCATATCATCGCCGATATAAACCTGGACTGCATCGGCGAAGAGGGCTCCAACCAAGCCATTTTAGGGACCAACAACGGCAAGGAGAATGCAGCTTGCAAATTATTCGCGGATTATGGTATGCAAATTGAAAGAGGTCCCATGAGCGACTATTATTCTTTTGAGAAAGCGGGTATTCCAGCCCTGACTATTGCGCAATATCCGGTTATGATCGGAACCGGACAAGAATTGCCGGACGATATTGCCCGCATAGATAAAACAAAATTAAAAGCAGTGGCCGACATGGTTGCCAAGGTGCTGCTGAATGCAATGGGTCCGCAAGATTGAAATAAGTGAGCTTTTCTTTCAACAACTATTATATTTCCAGATAACTGATGCCAATAGAATTTTAATAGGATGTTAAAAAGCCATTTAGATTGTCTCTTTAAGATAAGAAGATGCTAATATTAATAGACAGTAACAAAATTGATACTTGATTTGGAAGGACTAAATATATTAAGAGGATAGATCATGGAAAATTGTAAATTCAGGAATATGACAAAATTTCAAATAGTATTAATCTCTCTCATAACATTTTTGATCATTGTCAAAATCGCGTTTCACATCTTGAATACGAGATTTCGCTTATACATTTTAATTTCTACTATTGATCAAGATATCGTAAACTCAATCATCAATATACTCTTCGTTGCGTCTGTCGTCTTTCTCTTGAATATCAAGGCCAAAAGAGTAAGAAAATATATACAAACCGTATGTGCATCCCTTTTGATTTTATATCTTATATTTTTATATTTCTTTGCCGATAGCGGTAAATCCTATTTCTATTTTCAGTCACCGGATCAATCAAAAACGCTTGTTGTGGAAGAGGATCCCTGGCTATTAGCGGGGTCGTGTCACTTTTATTTTAAAAAAGGTATTTTCGTGAAAGGCCTGGGCGGTATCTCGACGAATAATGGAGGCCGGCCATTTACGTCCAACAGTTATGAACTGAAATGGTTGGATAATACTACAGTTGAATTAAATTATTTTTTTGGCAGGTCTATAGATGGCCCTGTTTATAAGAACTGTATCATACATGTGAAATAATATTCATAACGTCAAACAGAGGTTGCTAACTTAAAGCAACCTCTGTTTGAATAGGGTATTTAAAGGTTTAAGATATATCCGGCAAAGGCTTTGCAGGCAGCTTGAATCACTGTGTCGGTCGGTTCAATGGGATCAATATCTGGAGTATCATATGTGGCTTTTTGCTTCAAGGCGAACCCTCCGGGATGTGAGAAACCAAGTATACCCGTCATTTTGCCATTTAAACCATTTGTTAAATCCTGCTCTGTGGGAACGACGCCACCAAACCCGATGTCCACAAGCAGGGCATCTCTCCGATTGATTGTTGTAATTGTCCGAAAATATTCATCCATCGTATCGGCAATGCTTGAACCAAGCGACGCTGCGAGTAGTATCGCGTCGATATCGGCGTTAAGGTCAGTTAAAGAGAAGCTGTATTGAGGGTTGCCGATTACCTCTATCGCAGCGTCTAACGCATCTCCTCCATTCCGGATCAGAGCGGTAACATTTGCCATCGCTGAAGCTAAGTCCCCTCCCCATCCCGTCCAAAAATCGGATACCAGTGGCGAAGAGCCATATCCTTGCGTTGTTGCGGCTAAATGGGCCAAATCGATTGGGGGATGCGGACATTATTTTGGACTTACTCATGCCACTAAACCAATACTCTTTCTATAAGCCACAGGACTCATCGCTCCGAGAGACATCTTAATTCGCTTCTCATTATACCATCTAAGATAGCTATCGAGTTCATTAATGAACTTATCTATTGAAACACCTTGCCATGACCGGCAATAAAACATCTCATTCTTGAGCCTCCCAA
>JAQUIZ010000262.1 GCA_028683355.1 Fermentimonas sp. | reverse complement strand
TATGCTGCACTACCCGAAGATCATACGTATGCAGGCGTATTGATAGCAAGCATACCTACAAATAAAGCATTTGCAGGTATAATGATAAGAGGAACAGTTAACATTAACGCAAGTCCTTATCCATTAGAAAGCATACTTAGTGCCGTTAAAACAGCATTACCGCTTATAGTATTCACATCAGATAAAGCATAAGGATTATGGAACAAAGTTTATATTTTGATTATATTCAGAAATACTTTCCTAGATTAGTTTTAGGAGTTTCTGAGAAGTTAAACAACAAAGAAGAAGCAGCTTTACCCTACCTACATAAACAGTTATTGGGTACTGATTATTCTGTCGATGGACGCTGGGAGACCTTGATAGGAAACTACACAAGAGTATCGGCGGACGTTGTAGCGATGGATTCGGCACTCCCACTTAAAAAGCGTGATGCTTTAGGGCGTGCTTCCGGAGATCTACCGAAGTTGGGGATGGAGTTATATCTGAACGAAAAACAGATGTCAGAGATTGACTCTATGATCGCAATGGGTATGGACGAGGCAACTATCACATCAAAAATCTTTGCAGACACACCGAGAGTTATCACAGGTGTTTATGAACGCTTAGAAGATATGTTCTTACGTGGTCTTTCAACAGGGTCGGCAGTAGCAGATGCTAATAACGTAGGTACAGGAGTTCGCATTAACTATGGCTATCTTCCTTCAAACCAGTTAGGCGTTAATGTACTATGGGGTGATCCAACTACTGCAAAGCCTTTGGATGATATACAAAGAGTTGTCAATAAAGCAAGAGAGTCAGGGCTCACTTTTGTTAGAGCTTATACTGACCAAGCTACTGTTGATAAATTCCTATCAACCACTCAGGTTAGAGAGCAATTCTCATTCTCAGTTGGCATCCCAGTAGTTGATATAGCTAACATACCTATCCCATCAATGGAACAGGGTAATGCCGTCCTAAGGTCTAAATTCGGCTTCGAATTGGTTGTGATTAATCGTTCAGTTATAACTGAGATTGATGGAGTACAAACAGTCGGTAACCCATGGAAGGAAGGAACGATCGTGTTTACAGTTGACAATAGAGTTGGAGATTTGGTATGGACTCGTCTTGCAGAGCAAAATCACCCTGTAGCAGGTGTGACTTATCAAACTGCGGATCAGTACATCTTGGTATCGAAGTACAGAGTTAATCGTCCATCATTGAGAGAATATACTACATCTCAAGCGAGAGTGGTTCCTGTAATTAGTAACGTTGATCGTATTTATACGCTTGACACATTAACTGTACAGGAATGAAAGTAAAAGTAATTCAAAGGTTTGCCGATAAAAACGACTTTACAAAAGTTAATGAGGTCGGCACAGTCTTAGAGATTGACGATGAAAGAGGTGTTAATTTGATTGCACGCAAACTTGTAGAAAAGGTTGAAAATAAAACTGCTAAACCAAAATCAAAATGACGAACCTTGAAGCAATACGAGAAGATCTATCTCCTTACCCTATAAGGACAAGTCAGATAGAGCGGCAATGTATTAAACAAGGCATATCACCTCATGACGATAAATTAGACGAGCAAGCAATTTCCATGTGTGTATTAGAAATCCTTTCCCAGATAATCGCCTTAGGTGGTGTATCTGAGGGAGGGGTTTCTTTCTCCTTTGACAGCAATAAAGTGAAAGAGAGAATACGTGCATTGTGTAGTAAGAATGGGTTAGACTATGGTGATTACGTTTCACTCCCAACAGTAACTAGATTAGAATGAGAGGATTCATAAGCAAACAAATATTCACCGATGGGTACATCAATGATGATGGTATTCCTGTACCCGGATCCACAGATTGGGGGGCAGATGTCGAGTGTAAATATTTTGCAACTGAAAATAACAACAAAGGTAGATATATAGATGGTGATTTTAAACAAATTGCATTCGAGATAACCACAGAAGATATGAGTTTCGATGCAAATATTATCAGGCTCAAAGATAGGAAAGGTAATGTTGTTTGTGAAAAAGAAGTCCAAAGTCTTGAAGAGTTGGAGAATGTTCAACGAATAAAGATAACTGTATGATTGAGATGGTAACTCCTATGAGTTTAGTTAATGATAGGATTGAAGCTTACGCTAAAAAAATTGAGGCGTCAATACTTAAGAAGCTTAGTTTCATAGGTGAATCAGTTGTTGCAGAAGCGAGGTCAGCAAACAGCTATGAGGATCAGACAGGTAATCTGAGAACATCAACAGGATATGCTATTCTTAAAGATGGCAAGGTGTTGTCTGGGTCTAGCTTTCTGCCTGTGAAAATAAAAGCTACGAAAGGGGGTAAAAAAGGCAAAGCACTTATAAAAGATCTTGCTTCTAAATATTCACAAGGATATGTCTTACTAGTCGTAGCAGGGATGGACTATGCAGTTTATGTGGAAGCAATGGGATTAAACGTTCTTTCTTCATCTAAATTATTGGCAGAATCAATGACTAAGCGGCTGTTATGAAAAAGACAGGATTACAGTTTGAGCAAGATTTTTTCAACGCAGTGAAGAATTCACTTGCAATAAAAGGCAAATATTACAGAAGGGGTACTAGACCATTGGCAAATGTGGCTAAGAGCGAAGACTGTATAGTAACTTTTAAAGCAGGTATTGATGATGATATTCAGGTCGGTTACATAACAATTAATGTATATGTTCCGAATATTCCA
>JAQUIZ010000008.1:38389-43325 GCA_028683355.1 Fermentimonas sp. | reverse complement strand
TTTTTCGTACTAATAAAACAGTTTATTTAAATCGTAAGAGTTAAATATAGAACTTCAAATAACTGATAGTTTTGCAAGAATCAAGAAAAATAGAGATAATGGATACTACCCTGCGTGATGGCGAACAGACATCCGGAGTATCCTTTGCTGCACAGGAAAAGGTGAGTGTTGTAAGTCTTTTACTGGATGAGCTGAAAGTTGACAGAGTTGAGATTGCATCCGCACGAGTATCAGAAGGTGAGTTCAAGTCGGTACAAAAAATGGCGCAATGGGCTACAACCCATGGCTATATTGATAGGTTGGAAGTACTTGGTTTTGTTGATGGTACCACCTCTCTAGAATGGATTGTTAAAGCCGGATGCAAGGTTGTCAATCTATTAAGTAAAGGCTCACTGAAACATTGTACATATCAGTTGCGTAAATCACCCGAGCAGCATTTGGCAGATGTTAAAAAAAGCATTAATACTGCCCGTGAAATGGGGCTTACGGTTAACCTGTATCTTGAAGACTGGTCCAATGGTATGCGCGACTCGAAAGAGTATGTGTTTCAGATGATGGACGGACTTAAAGATGAGCCTGTTACCCGTTTTATGTTACCCGATACATTAGGCATTCTTAACCCTGATGAAGCTGGTAAGTTTTGTAAAGAGATGATCGAGCGATATCCCGGTATTCATTTTGATTTTCATGCTCACAATGATTATGACCTTGCTGTAGCTAATGTATATGAAGCGCTTAAGGCAGGGGTCAAAGGAGTGCATGTAACTGTAAACGGCCTTGGAGAACGAGCAGGAAATGCGCCGCTGACAAGTGTTATAGCACTCATACACGATCATTTGAGATTGAAGACTAACGTAGATGAATCAAAACTCTATAACGTTAGTAAAGTTGTGGAAAGCTATTCCGGTGTCCGGATTCCAAATAATAAGCCATTAATTGGTGACAATGTCTTCACACAGGTAGCAGGTATTCACGCAGATGGAGATAAGAAGAAAAACCTCTATTTCAATGATCTTTTACCAGAGCGCTTCGGACGTTACCGTGAATATGCTCTTGGAAAAAATGCAGGACGTTCTAACATTATTAAGAATCTCGAAACACTTGGAATTGAGCTTGATGAAGAGGCGACAAGTAAAGTAACCGCTAGGATTATTGAGCTGGGTGATAAAAAGGAAGTGGTCAGTCTTGATGAATTACCTTATATCGTTTCAGATGTTCTGAAAAATGGAAATGATTTCAAGGAGATTCAGATGTTAAACTACTCGTTAACTCTTACTGATGGATTAAGGCCTACAGCTACAGTTAAGATTGGCATAAAGGGTAAAGTATATCAGGAAACGGCTGCAGGAGAAGGACAATATCATGCCTTTTCTAAAGCAATGTTCAAGATATACAGGAGTCTCAATAAACCGGTGCCTGAGCTGATAGATTATGAGGTTGTGATACCACCAGGTGGTAAAACAAATGCTTATGTGCAAACTGTTATCACCTGGAAGTTTGAGGGTAAAGTTTTTAAAACAAGAGCTCTTGATATAGACCAAACAGTTGCTGCCATAAAAGCTACAATGAAAATGCTGAATATGCTCGAAAGCGGCAATATTCCTAACATGAACTATATGGAGCTGCCTTAAGCTACAGATATTCAGATAAAGAGTTAAGAGTGAATTTATATAAAGAACAGAGAACAAAATAAAATAAAGAATGAAATTGAATATTGCAGTATTGCCGGGTGATGGAATAGGTCCCGAAATAATGAGACAAGCTTTAAACGTTACAAAAGCTGTTTGTAATAAATTTGGTCATGAATTAACCTACAAAGAAGCAGTCGTTGGAGCATGTGCAATTGATGCAACCGGAGATCCATATCCTGAGGATACACATGAACTTTGCATGAATAGCGATGCAGTTCTTTTCGGTGCTATAGGTGATCCAAAATATGATAACGACCCAAACGCTAAAGTGAGACCGGAACAAGGTTTACTTCGCATGCGCAAGAAACTGGGACTATATGGTAATATTCGTCCCGTTATGACTTTCCCGTCACTGATACATAAATCGCCTCTGAGAGCAGATTTGGTAGAAGGGGCCGATTTTGTTTGCATTCGTGAACTTACCGGTGGAATGTATTTCGGGAGGCCTCAGGGCAGGAGTGAAGATGGCAATACCGCATATGATACATGTATTTATACACGTGAAGAGGTTGAAAGAGTACTGCATCTTGCTTACAAATTTGCCGGACAGCGTCGTAAAAAACTGACAGTTGTTGATAAGGCAAATGTAATTGCAACTTCAAGACTCTGGCGTCAGATTGCTCAGGAAATTGCTCCTCAGTATCCTGATATAGAGACAGATTTCCTTTTCGTTGATAATGCAGCAATGCGTATTATTCAATGGCCTAAGAGCTTCGATGTAATGGTTACGGAAAATATGTTTGGTGATATTCTGACTGACGAAGCATCTGTTATTACCGGGTCTATGGGACTGCTTCCATCTGCTTCAATCGGACTACATACTTCGCTTTTTGAACCAATTCACGGTTCATATCCCCAGGCAGCAGGAAAAGATATTGCAAATCCACTTGCTATGATTCTTTCAGCTGCTTTAATGTTTGAATATAGTTTCAATCTTAATGAAGAAGGTGCCATGATTAGGAGTGCAGTAAATGCAAGTCTGGAGGCCGGAGTTGTAACTGAAGATATTGCAGACGGGGGCAAGATTTATAAGTTGAGCGAAGTAGGGGAGTGGATTACTGATTATATAAATAATAAGTAAAAGAGTATAATGAATAATCGTTCAAAAAATATATCAAATCTGCGAAGTGCAACCAGCACACAAGGTCGCCGAATGGCAGGTGCAAGAGCACTCTGGCATGCAAATGGTATGACCAGAGAACAGATGGGTAAACCTATAATAGCCATAGTAAACTCATTCACCCAGTTTGTACCCGGGCATGTTCACCTGCATGATATAGGACAGAAGGTAAAGAAAGAGATTGAAAAACTGGGTTGTTTTGCTGCTGAGTTCAACACAATTGCAGTTGATGATGGTATAGCTATGGGCCACGATGGTATGCTATACTCACTGCCTTCGCGCGATATGATTGCAGATTCAGTAGAGTACATGGTAAATGCACATAAGGCTGATGCAATGATTTGTATTAGCAACTGTGATAAGATTACTCCCGGAATGCTTATGGCTTCAATGCGATTAAACATACCAACAATTTTTGTTTCAGGTGGACCAATGGAAGCAGGTAAGATTGACGATGAGCAGATCGATCTTATTGATGCAATGATAGAATCGGCAGACGAATCGGTTTCTGATGAACGTGTATCACAACTCGAGGTTTCGGCATGCCCTACATGCGGTTCATGCTCAGGAATGTTTACGGCAAACTCTATGAACTGCCTTAATGAAGCTATCGGACTTGCTTTACCTGGCAATGGTACAATACTTGCAACTCATGTTAACCGCAAAGAGCTGTTTATAAAAGCAGCTAAGCAGATAGTTGAGAATGCAGAAAAGTATTATTTCGAAGGAGATGAAACAGTACTCCCACGTAATATTGCCACCCGTCAGGCATTTCTAAATGCGATGACTTTAGATATTGCAATGGGTGGTTCAACAAACACAATCCTGCACATACTGGCAATTGCTCACGAGGGAAATATTGACTTCAATCTTGATGATATTGACGAATTATCAAGACGTGTGCCCTGTATATGTAAGGTTGCACCTAACTCTAAAAAATATCATATCCAGGATGTCAACCGTGCAGGTGGTATTATGGGTATCCTGAATGAACTTGCTAAAGCAGGTCTTATCGATACATCAGTTAATAGAGCTGATGGACTTACACTGGCAGAGGCAATCGAAAAATATGATATTACAAAAGATAATTCGGATGCAGAAGCTATGAATATATATTCATCTGCCCCGGGTAACCGCTTTAACCTGGTAATGGGATCTCAGGATGCACGTTTCAGGGAACTTGACACTGACAGAGAGAATGGTTGTATCAGAAGTGTTAAGTACGCATATACTACTGATGGAGGTCTTGCAATACTTAAGGGAAATATTGCTCAAGATGGTTGTGTGGTAAAGACTGCCGGTGTAGATGAAAGTATATGGAAATTCAGAGGTAAAGCAAAAGTGTTTCAATCTCAGGATGATGCATGTGCAGGTATACTAAATGGCAAAGTTGAATCAGGAGATGTTGTAGTTATTGTGTATGAAGGTCCCAAAGGTGGACCCGGTATGCAGGAAATGCTTTACCCTACATCTTATATCAAAGCAAAGAAGCTTGGTGAAAAGTGTGCACTGATTACAGACGGTCGTTTTTCAGGCGGCACTTCAGGATTATCAATCGGACACATATCACCTGAGGCTGCAGCAGGAGGAAATATCGGCTTGGTACGAGACGGTGATATTATTGAAATTGATATACCAAACAGAAGCATTAATCTGAAAATAAGCGAAGAGGAGCTTCAGGAAAGAAGAAAACAAGAGGAGGCAAGAGGTGAGGATGCTTTCACTCCCTTGCGTAACAGAAATATTTCAAATGCGTTAAAGGTTTATTCTCACTTTGTTAGTTCGGCCGACAAAGGAGCAGTAAGGATAATATAATATTCATCACATTTAGAGTATAATTATTATGAACAAAGATATTCAAACTCAAGCAACTACACCTCCTGCAATTAAGCCGGAGCCAGAAACTATATCGGGAAGTGAGATTTTAATTCGTTCACTTTTGGCAGAAGGAGTTGACACCTTATTTGGTTATCCCGGTGGTGCCATAATGCCTGTATTTGATGCACTTTATGATCACAAAAATGAAATAAGGCATGTGCTGGTTAGGCATGAACAGGGAGCAGTGCACGCAGCCCAAGGATATGCAAGAGTTTCAGAGAAAGTGGGAGTGGCACTTGTTACCTCT